>NZ_QMEB01000183.1 GCF_012912135.1 Brasilonema bromeliae SPC951
GAGCACCTAGCGTTTTCCCGACAACAGGCGACTGGCGTATCTCCTCCGGAGACGCTGCGCGAACGCCTTCAGGCGTGCGCTTTGCGCATACCCGTAAGGGCAACGTCTCTACATTGCTAACAGCAACCGTATTCTTTTTTTAGCGTCTTCCTCCTTGAATCTTGTCAAAAACAGTTCCATCTGCAAAGAACTTCTTCTGAACTGCGTCCCAGCCACCGAAGTTTGAAACTGTGTAGAGTTTGCCAACCTTCGGAAACTGATTCTGTGTTTCGCCAGCTACTGTAGAGTTAACTGAACGAAACCCAACTTTCGCAAATTCCCGTTGTGCTTCTGGTGTGAAGAGGAACTTGACAAAAGCTTCTGCTACTTGGCGAGTACCGCGTTTATCCACCACCTTGTCTACTACAGCAACTGGGGCGTCAATGGAAATATTGACTTGAGGAATCACTACGTCATTGTTAGATTCACCTTTCTGTTTAGCTAGGATCTCCTCATTTTCATAGTTCAACAATACATCCCCTTGATTTCGCTTGTAGAAAGTATCACTGGCTTCCCGCGCATCCTTTGGCAGCACAGGGGTATTTTTGTAAACCTTAGAGACATAATCGAGGGCTTTTGCGTCATCCCCTCCAGATTGAGTTACTGAACCCCACAGTCCCAAGAAGTTCCAACGAGCACCTCCAGAAGTTTTGGGATTGGCTGTTATGACGCTGACTCCTGGTTTAACCAAGTCATTCCAATCACGAATTTGTTTAGGATTGCCTTTACGAGTCACCAACGCAACCACCGACTTCGTGACAATCCCATTGTTAGGAACTTCTTTTTCCCAGTTAGCACCGATTAGCCCTGCTTTCTGGATTTGGTTCACGTCTTGTCCTAACGCCAGCGCCACCACATCTGCTTCTAAACCATCAATGACTGCTCGTGTTTGGGAACCAGAACCGCCGTAACTCTCCCGAAAAGTGACGTCCTGCTTACGCTCTTGCTTCCACTTTTTTACAAACAGAGGAATAATTTTTGAGTAAGCCTCTTTGGTCACAGCGTAGGAAACCAGAGTTAATTCAAGTGGTTTTTGGTTCTGACTGATGAGCTCAGGTTTGCTACTTGAAGTTGGGTTTTGCAAGGTTTGCGAGGTCATTCCTGCATAGACAGGTACAACAGCACCAACGCTTAAACCCGCAGCAACAAGGAGGGTACGGGCGCGAGTTGAAGACTTTTGCCAAGGTTGTGACCAAGACGAACAAGCTTTGAATAGACGCATGATTAAGAACTCCTCCATCACTAAAAATACGGTTGTTTGATTTAAAAATCGTATTTTATTGATCTAATACAATTCCATATACGAATTAAAAAATCAAGTATCTGTGCTACTTAACACTCATGTAATAAACTTATTTATTAATACTCAGTGAGCTAAAACCATTACTGTAAGCTGGTTTCCTAACTTGAAACAATTACCATTGTGAGGTATTGAGTGGGGAGCCAAGCGAAGAATTTTTGCTTACATCCCATTGTTAATCCCAAGCTCCTACGGAACACAAGAGCGAAATCTTCTAGAATGAAACATTAGTACCAGATAAATTGAGCAATTCTGGATTATCTTGAACCCAGCCACTAGTCTAAAGTTTGAGAGTTTCAACACCGATGTGCCAACTGCTGGGAATGAATTGCAATGTACCAACTGATATTTGCTTTTCCTTTGAGGGCTTTGCAAAGCGGGGAGGCAAAACTGATGATCATCGCGATGGTTGGGGTATTGCTTTCTTTGAAGGAAAAGGTTGTCGAATTTTTTTAGATGCTAAACCCTCGATTTTTTCTCCCGTAGCCGATTTTGTGCGACATTATCCCATCCACTCCACTCATGTGATTGCTCATATCCGCAAAGCTACCCAAGGTGAAGTGATTTTAGAAAACTGCCATCCCTTTCGGCGGGAACTGTGGGGAAGATACTGGGTGTTTGCTCACAATGGAGATTTGAAAGATTTTCATCCCAAGGACTTTAATTTTTATCAACCTGTAGGCAACACGGATAGTGAAAAAGCTTTTTGTCTGATACTAGAAAGACTACGAGAATGTTTCCCTCAAAACAAGCCTCCAAAGGAGAAACTTTACTCCATACTTGGGGAAATCACTCAAACACTAGCCGAAAAAGGTACTTTTAACTACTTACTTTCGGATGGGGAGCACTTTTTTGCTCACTGCTCAACAAAACTTAGCTACATCGTACGTCAAGCACCTTTCGCAGCTGCTCATTTAATTGACCAAGACATGACTGTTGATTTTAGTGAATTGACGACTCCAAGCGATCGCGTTGCTGTTATCGCCACCACTCCTCTAACTGACAACGAAGTCTGGACGCCAATCCTACCCGGAGAACTCCTAGTCTTTCAAGATGGTTTACCCCATAAGTTTCCATAACTGGTTCCCACAACAGTTTCTACAGCAATAGCTCCTGAAATTTCCACTTTTTTTATCAAGAAAGTGATGAATTTCTCTTGCATTTTCGGCAAATTCTATGTAGTATCTCTGACAATGAGCTATAAATACGGTTAAGTTACCGCTATGCCGTAAAATGTCAGGGAAAAACAACATGGGTTTTTGGCAGCAAATCTTGGAATCAAGACAAATATTTTTAAAAATCGTTCATAAATTTAAGCTTAATTCTATAAAAGGCTTTCTATCACTGTTTTTGGTAGGAGTCAGCTTGAGTGTAGCGATCGCCGCTTGCTCTGGTAACGGTGCAAGTGATTCCTCCACTAGTACTGATGCAGGTGGTTCTACTGCAAAACCTGTGTCTGCGAATAACCAGGATGTTAGATTAACTCTTGTTTCCTTTGCTGTCACAAAAGCGGCTCACGACGCTATTATTCCAAAATTCGTGGAACAGTGGAAGAAAGAGCATAACCAGAATGTCAGTTTTGAGCAAAGCTACGGCGGTTCAGGTTCTCAAACTCGTGCTGTCATAGATGGTTTAGAAGCAGATGTTGTTCACTTAGCACTAGGCTTAGATGTAGACAAAATTCAGAAAGCTGGATTGATTTCGCCAGGATGGGAGAAAGAATTCCCCAATAATGGCGTTGTCTCCAAATCTGTTGCTGCATTAATCACTCGTTCAGGTAACCCAAAAGGTCTCAAAACTTGGGCAGATTTGGCAAAGGATGATGTCAAACTCATTACCGCTGACCCCAAAACTTCTGGTATCGCCCGGTGGAATTTCCTAGCCCTTTGGAATTCAGCAATGAAAACTGGTGGAGGAGAGCAAAAAGCGCTGGACTTTGTAACTAAAGTTTACAAAAATGTGCCTATTTTAACAAAAGATGCTCGTGAAGCAACTGATATTTTTGCGAAACGGGGTCAAGGAGATGCGCTGATCAACTACGAAAACGAAATTATTCTGGCACAACAAAAGGGCGAGAAACTAGATTACATCATTCCTGATGTAAACATCTCTATCGACAATCCAATCGCAATTGTAGACAAAAACGTCGATAAACACAAAAATCGAGAAGTTGCTGAAGGTTTTGTTAAATACTTATACACTCCAGAAGCACAGCAGGAGTTCGCCAAAGTCGGATTCCGACCTGTAGAAGAAACACCACAGACGAAAGAACTTGCAAGTAAATATCCCAAAATCAAAAATCTGGGTACAGTTCAAGATTACGGTGGATGGGATTCTATTCAGAAGAAGTTCTTTGAAGATGGGGCAACTTTTGACAAAATTCAAGCAAAAAAATAAATAGTCATTAGTCATTGGTCATTGGTCATTAGTCAGAAGTGACTACTAATGATTCCCTCACTCCCTTACTTCCTAACTCACTGCTTATGGCTGTATCTTCACCTCGCTCATCTTCTCAAAGAGAACTCGCTCGTCAAAAACCTCCAGCTTGGAAGAGCTACCTGGTTGGTTTGGCTAAGCTTCCCTGGACATGGCGAATTACTATTGTGTACTTAGCTGTAATGTTGTTTTTACCAGTGACTGCGATGTTACTGAAAGCAAGTACTGAACCTCCGGCTAAGTTTTGGGAAATTGCCACCAGTGAAATTGCAATAGCAACATACGAAGTCACTTTTTTAACAGCGCTAGCAGCAGGTCTGATTAATGGTGTTTTTGGCACACTCATAGCTTGGGTGTTTGTCCGCTATGATTTTCCTTTTAAGCGTTTGCTTGATGCGACTGTAGATTTACCGTTTGCATTACCAACTGCGGTAGCAGGGCTAACCCTAGCAACAGTTTACAGCGACAACGGCTGGATTGGCTCTTTATTTGCGCCATTTGGAATAAAGATTGCTTTCACTCGCTTAGGTGTAGCAATAGCAATGATATTCATATCCTTACCATTTATCGTCAGAACAGTACAACCTGTACTGCTAGAAATGGAAAAGGAAACTGAAGAAGCAGCTTGGAGCTTGGGTGCATCTGAGTCGCAAACTTTCTGGAAAGTCATTTTACCACCGTTATTTCCCTCGATATTGACAGGTATTGCCTTGGGTTTCTCTCGTGCAGTCGGGGAGTATGGCTCGACTGTAATTGTAGCCTCCAACACTCCCTTCAATGACTTAATTGCACCTGTGCTAATTTTCCAGCGGTTAGAGCAGTATGACTATTCTGGAGCCACCGTTATCGGCGTGGTGTTACTAGCAATTTCGTTGGTCATGCTGCTGGGAATTAATCTTTTACAAGCTTGGGGACGAAGATATGACGCAAAGTGATGATTTTCCACAACCGCATTTCCATTCAACGACAGGAGCAGAACCAAATACTCAAAAGCGTGTTAAACCAAGAAATATTGCACCAGTCATTTTGATTGGGATCGCAGTGTTCTATTTGGCTTTGGTGATATATATTCCTGCCCTCAACGTCTTTGTCCAAGCTTTTAAAGGCGGGATTGGTAAGTTTATTTCTAACCTCAGCGCACCCAATTTTCTTCATGCAGCTTGGTTGACACTAATATTGGCTGTGATTACTGTACCAATAAATACAGTATTTGGTTTGTGTGCAGCTTGGGCGATCGCCCGCCGCCAATTCCCAGGTCGTGCTCTTCTTTTAAGCATCATCGACCTGCCCTTTTCTATCTCACCTGTGGTTGCAGGACTCATGGTTGTACTACTTTACGGGCGCAATGGCTGGTTCGGTCCCGCTTTACAAGCACTGGATATCAAAGTTATCTTCGCTTTTCCGGGGATGGTGCTGGCGACAGCATTCGTGAGTATGCCCTTTGTAGCGCGTGAAGTCATTCCCGTTCTGGAGGAGATAGGCGGTGATCAAGAAGAAGCAGCGAAAACGCTGGGTGCAAATGAGTGGCAGATATTTTGGCGCGTCACTTTGCCAAGTATCCGTTGGGGTTTACTTTACGGCTTACTCTTAACCAACGCTAGAGCAATGGGTGAATTTGGTGCTGTTTCAGTAGTTTCTGGAAACATTGAAGGCAAAACTCAGAGCTTACCTTTATTTATAGAAGATTCCTACAAACAGTATCAAACTGAAGCAGCATTCTCAGCTGCTGTCTTGTTAGGACTGCTTGCAGTCGTGACTTTGGTGGTGAAGGAGATTGTGGAACGGAATACAGGTAAGAAAACAAATGTAAAACATTAAAACAGTGAACAGTAAACAGTAAACAGTGAACAGTGAACAGTAAACAGTGAACACAAATCAGCGGTTATGAGCAACAAGTACTGATAACTGATAATTGGTAACTGATAACTGATAACTGGTAACTGATAACTGATAACTGATAACTGTTAAAGCAGATGGTTAGTCAAGGGGTAAATTTACCTATGGTTTCAGACAATCAACTCACCCACAAACGAATTCGGCTTAGGATTCCAAAAGACTATCACCAAGAACCTGTCATTTCTCGCTTGGTGTCAAACTACGGTCTGACTGTGAATATCACCGCTGCTATTTTGGGTTCCAATGGTATTGGAGATGGTTGGTTTGACCTAGACTTACAAGGAACTTCCGCACAAATTGATAGTGCGCTGATCTACATCAATGACTTGAATCTAGAAATTTGGCATGACATTGACACAGGGAGTTGGTGATGACGAATTCGTAATTTGTAATGACTAAGTTAATAGACCTCATAAAGTCTCTTACAAAAGTCAACTTTTTGAAGATGAAACCACAGAGCAACACAGATGTACATAAATAATTTATCTGTATTTATCTGCGGTTTCAAATATCCTTAAATCAGATTTTTGTAAGAAATCTCATGACGAACTAAAAGTTATCAATTACGAATTATTAATAACTATGATTGCACCAGCCTTTCAAAGCAGTAATATCACAAAGATTCGCTTACGCCTGCATATTCCCGGACATTACCAACAAGAACCTGTGATTTCTCGGCTGATTGCCATTCATGGTTTAGTCGTTAACATTACGGGGGCAATGCTAGGAAAACAAACCAATGGAGAGGGACGCTTTGACCTGGAACTTCGTGGAACAATACCACAAATTAGGCATGGTTTAGCTTACCTAGAATCTTTAAATTTAAAAATTGTAGGTAAGCCAAATACTGAAGGAGATGGCTGGTCTTGCTGACACATGGACAGCTATATTTCATAGTGCCAAACTTCTTCTTCTTTTAAGACAATCCGATGCAGGGGAAGACGATGAATCAACCCTTGTTCCTCCAACTGAGTGAGGACGCGAGTGATTGTCACGCGAGTTGAATTGAGCATATCAGCAATGTCTTGATGAGTGAGGCGCAAGTCAATGAGATGTCCGCTTTTTACCTCTCGACCAAATTTTTTTGCTAACCAACCTAAGAGTTTAATGAGCATGATTTCCACTGTTTTATAGCTACGAATAACCATCAATTCTTCCGCCTGTTGAATGTGGGCAAGCATAACATCCGTGAATGGAAACCACCCTTCTAAAGGCAAGATTGTTACCTCTACTTTAGTGAGACACTCAATCTGATATGGTTCAAGTTTAGAAAACGCTTGACCAACGATATCTCCAGGCCCCCAAATACCCAAAGTCACAAGCGTACCATCTTCATGCCAAGTGACAATCCGCACAACTCCTGTTTCAATCTTCAACAAACTATTGTGCTTCAGGGGTAAGAATGAGCGGGCCTTAAAGCTAAGTTTGGTGTTTTGTTCAGGAGGATTTTGAAAACGTGATGAAATAGACATTGTCATCTGAATCTCTCTTTTCGATAGACAAGCCGTACTTTTTTACAATATCAGTTTCTTGAAGGATATTACTATGGGCATAGTCGTTGAGAATGTAACTAAGCAGTATGGTTCTTTTCTTGCTGTTGACAACGTCAGTTTAGAAATTCCAACAGGTTCTCTTGTGGCGCTGTTAGGACCATCAGGATCTGGGAAATCAACTTTGTTGCGGATGATTGCGGGGTTAGATACGCCTAATTCGGGTCATATCTGGCTACTTGGTGAAGACGCGACATACAAATCGGTGCAGGAACGTCAAATAGGCTTTGTGTTTCAGCATTACGCCTTGTTTAAGCACTTGACTGTACGGCAGAATATTGCCTTTCCACTGGAAATCCGCAAGTTTGCCAAGAGCAAGATTGGGCCGCGAGTTGAGGAACTTGTAGATTTGGTTAGATTGCAGGGATTTGGCGATCGCTATCCTTCCCAACTCTCTGGAGGTCAACGCCAACGGGTAGCGCTAGCAAGAGCATTAGCAGTTCAGCCGAGAACATTGCTGTTGGATGAACCCTTTGGAGCGTTAGATGCTAAAGTCCGTAAGGAATTAAGAGCAGGGTTACGAAAACTGCATGAAGAGGTTGGTATAACAACTGTCATTGTCACCCACGATCAAGAAGAAGCAATGGAAGTTGCAGACCAAATTGTGGTGATGAATAATGGTCGGGTGGAGCAAGTTGGTACCTCTGGTGAGATTTATGATCACCCAGCAACACCTTTTGTCATGAGCTTTATTGGTCCTGTGAATGTTCTTCCACCTACTGCTGGTGTTTTACCAGAGAGGGATTTGAATCCTCGAACAAACGAGCAAGTCTTTTTGCGCCCTCATGACGTTCTGATTCAAACCAGCCCGACTGAGGATGCTACACCCGCCAAGGTATTGCGCATTCTTAACTTAGGATGGGAAATTCGGGTTGAATTGGTTCTCAAGTCTGGAGAAACAGTAAACGCTTTCCTCAGTCGTGACCACTTTAGTAAGCTCAACCTTAAGGAAGAGCAGCGTGTCTATGTGACATCGAAGCAGGCAAAAGTTTTTCCTGCTCCTGCTTATGCAGTAAGATGAGAAGTTGAAATGTAGCGGTTTTTGAATGTCATTTATACCAAGTCGCGACTCAAAAACCTCACCCCCATCCCCTCTCCTTAATAAGGAGAGGGGTGCCCGTCAGGGCGGGGTGAGGTATACGTAATCCCAGTGTAGCTGACGCTAAAGCTGGGGTGGGGTTTTTGAATGTATTATATTTGCAATACCAAGTCGCGGCGGGTTATCTTACTGCGTCCATAGTGAAAAAAACCTCTATACAAAACTCAAAATTATACCTTCCTCACTAGTTCCAGTTCTTTGCAAGCTTAATTTGTGACACTACGCCGAAGAATAAAAAAGAAAGGCTGGGGTAAGTTTTTATAGTCCATAATTCCTAACACCGTATTGTCATCTACTTTCCGAAAAGAGTCATTAACCGGAAAATTATCATAAATCATCGTGGCGCTGACTTTTCCTCGATATTCCGTCATGCGGAGTCTTGCTTGACTTTTCTCTGTTTTCAGTAAGGAATTAGTCAGAATCACCAAAGGTTTCAGAAAATCATTTTTGAGGATTGGAAACTTCAAAACCCAGTTTGTCGCTCCCATATAACTGGGCGCAACTTTTATAACTTTTCCCTGGCTATCTAAAAATAACAAAGGGTGAACATTTTCAGGATCAACAAATTCTTTTCCATACCAATTAAATTTTTCTAATAAGCCATCCATAGGGTGATTGGTATGAAACCCAGATCCTTGCCAACGACCGAGCATAAAAGCTAAATCAACGGGTTCAAGAGCATCAAACAATTGTAAAGCTTTTTCGGTTGTCGTTTGACCAGTTTCAAGAATCGACTTGTAGGTTTCTAATGTTTGCATTTTCCCGTGTGTCTTGCTTGTGTTTGATAAGTGCTTATCGGAATAGGTTGAGCTTTTTACTTTTGGTTTTCACCATAATTTTTTTCAATAGTCTTTTCCTCCCTGAAAAATAGGGATGGTGTAAACCATCCCTATTTCTATTTAGTAAAGTAGGGCTATACCCTACCAAACTTTAGATTAAATACTAGGCATAAACTGCGACTTTTCAGGTACGCTAGTGTACTCAGCGACAATTTGACGGAATTCTTCTCCATCAATAGTTTCTTTTTCAATCAGCAAGTCTACTAAGCGATCTATTACGATGCGATTTTCCTGTATAAACCGCTTTGCTGTCTGGTAACATTCTTCGACAATGAGGCGAACTTGTGCATCAACACGAGATGCAATTGACTCTGAATATTCCGAACGAGTCATCCAGTCACGACCCAAGAACACTTCTCCCTGCTGGCTTTCCAAGGATATCGGTCCTAAATCAGACATCCCAAACCTTGTTACCATTTGTCGGGCCATACCGCTGACTTGCTGTAAGTCATTCCCAGCACCAGTTGTGACTTCCGCAGAACCAAAAATCACGTCTTCTGCTGCACGACCACCTAAAGCACCTGTAATTCTGGCTTTGAGTTGACCGCGAGTGATTAACCCTTGCTCCTCATTAGGAGTAAACCAGGTTAACCCCTGTGCTTGTCCCCTTGGAATTAAGGTCACTTTTTGAACTGGGTCGTGGTCTTTGAGTAATGTACCTGCGATCGCGTGTCCAATTTCGTGGTAAGCTATCAAACGCTTGCTCTTGCTATCGACCAGAGGTGTGCCTTCCATACCAGCAACAACCCGATCCACAGCATCATCGATTTCTAAAATCGTGATCGCCTCCTTACGCCGTCTGGCTGTGAGAATTGCAGCTTCATTGAGCAAGTTTGCTAAATCTGCACCTGTAAAACCAGGGGTGCGGCGGGCAATGACTTCTAAAGAAACGCTGGGGTCTAGTTTCTTGTTACGAGCGTGAACTTTTAAAACTTCCAAACGTCCTTTAACGTCGGGTGCATCGACAGTGACTTGTCTGTCAAATCGCCCTGGACGTAACAGTGCTGCATCTAAAACATCAGGACGGTTGGTAGCAGCGATGATAATAATACCAGTGTTACCTTCAAAACCGTCCATTTCGGTGAGCAGTTGGTTGAGGGTTTGTTCCCGCTCATCGTTTCCACCACCGATACCTGCACCTCTTTGGCGTCCGACGGCGTCGATTTCATCAATAAAGATGATACAGGGGGCGTTATCTTTTGCTTTCTTAAAGAGGTCGCGGACGCGGGATGCACCCACACCTACGAACATTTCTACAAATTCCGAACCAGAAATGCTGAAGAAGGGTACGCCTGCTTCACCAGCGATCGCCTTTGCAAGCAGTGTTTTACCTGTTCCTGGAGGACCTACTAAGAGAACTCCTTTGGGAATGCGTGCACCTACAGCAGTGAATTTTTCTGGTTGTTTGAGGAAGGTCACGACTTCTTGCAGTTCTTCTTTCGCTTCTTCAATACCTGCAACGTCGTCAAATTTCACTCCGGTTTTTGCCTCCATCTGGAAGCGAGCTTTTGATTTTCCGAAGTTCATGGCTTGACCTGGACCACCAGGCAGGTTGCTAGAACGACGGAACAAAAAGAACAGCCCAGTAATCAATAAAATAGGAAAAATGAGATTACCCAGCAGTCCCCAAATTGCCCCATCATTCCGCATAGGATGAGCGTCAAAACTCACTCCTTTTTCTTTGAGCTTGCTAATCAGTTCCGGAGCGCTAGAAGGCAGATCCACCCGTACCCGTTGTACGCGGTTGTCGAGTTCTGGATCGACGGCTTCCACAATTGCCGTTCTCCCGCCTTCATATAAATCAACGTTGCTTACCCGATTAGCGTCCAAGTATTCTAAAAAGCGACCATAGGTCATGCGGGTAGTGGCTGTATTCTTACTCATGTCTGTCGGAGTACCAGAAAATGCTCCTTGCCAGAAGAAAAAGCCAATCACCAATGCAGGCAATGTCCAGAGTACTAGAACTCTCCAGGAAAATTTCATCTTAATTTTGCCTCTAGATGCATATACAACAAATCAGCAGCCTACAGATAGGGCTTTTCAAACCGATGTCTATAACTACGTTTTTTATCCAATGTTATGACACACGATAAGTTCGTCGTTAGCCTTAAAGCTAACGAGCCAAAACATTATTAAGAATCTTAATTAAATTTAACTTAATTTTGCGTCGTTTTACTACGGGTGTACGCTTATTCATGTTTCAGGTTGCCGAACACGCTTCATACTCTCCTTTACGTTTGGGCAATGCTTGTACGTTACCTAAGTTTTGTGCACCTTGAAGGAAGAAGCACTTCCTTTTTTTGAACTTGGCTTGTAATGGAAATTTGCGTGGGAGTAGATACAGCCACCATGAGGAAGAAGCGATCGCCGAGTTGTCAAAAAAACTAGAGCTAAATTTCCCTCCAAGAAACGCATACACAAGGGAGCAGGTGTCAAACTTCAAACACTCAGCTTTTCTATAGTCAATACTGCTTAGAGCTTAACCGAACCGCATCGGGGGAGCAGGGAGGTCTCTTGCCGGGGAGATTGAAAAATTTTTTATGCGTGCTAGTGTACGCAACTCATGAAGACTACTCAATTTTATCTTGAATGCGTTATTTGCCGCAAACATTTTTGTAATTAGTATAATTTTTAATAAGTGTTACTGAAAAGCTAGAATTCCGAGATTTTATCAGGTTTAACAATATGAACTTCTGCCTATTTGTGATTGATATTCAAAACGGGTTCATCGCTCCAAATACAAGTCATGTTATACAACGCGTGAAGTCTTTATTAGAGCAAAATCTATTTGAGTACGTTATCTTCACAAGATTTAGAAATACCTTGGATAGTCCTTATGTAAGATATCTAAATTGGAACAAACTTTTTTCAGAAACAGAGCAAAAAATTGTTGATGAGCTTGAACCATTTGCTAAATTGGTTTTTAATAAAACTATATATACTGCTTGTAATGAAGAAACTCTTAACTATCTCAAAAAAAGAGATATTCATCAAGTCTTTATTTGTGGAATTGATACTGAAGGTTGTGTCTTAAAAACTGCTATTGATTTTTTTGAAAACAATATTAATCCTTATATTTTAGAGTATTACTCAGCATCAAATGGAGGTGAGAATTTTCACCAAGCAGCTATTTTAGTTTTAAGTCAGCTAATTGGAAGAAGCAATATTATAACTGAACCGATAGATAAATTTCATTTCAGTAAATATTTATAACTTGAGTTTAGCGCTTTTTCATCACTCTCGTCTGAGTTTTGGAATTTAGCTAATACAGCCTTCTTCATAAACTCATCTTTGACTTGCCTCCAGTCTGGACGAAGGGGAAGGGAGCGATCGCGTAGCGCGCCCTGTCTGTGCCCGAGGCACGAAGTGCCTCCCGCCAGTCGGAGACTGGCTCGGTCTTGAGGGCGATCGCCACCAATGTTCGCTGCTTCTGATCAGATCAACAGCAATCCCACCCATCCAGTAATGGGGCAATTATTGCTATTTTTGTTGCTATATGCGTTTTTGACATTATGCCCATATTAGTCCGATGGAGCGAAAATCAAATCAGCCCTAATGCCACGATGTTCAATCGTTGTTGGATAGCGGCTATCATCTTTGGACTAAGGATTGTTTGTTGTCTGCGAAGCTCCGGTGACAGTTCTAGTTTTGACCAAAAATCATAGCCTGTAAACTTTGGCATTCATGGTCTCTACTTAATTTGTGTAATTCGTAGGGTATAAGGAAAATACCTATCTTTTTTAAACGAACCAATCCATACATAATATGTTCCTGGTAGCCATTCTCCAATCATGCCAGGATTCTTGCCATCAAAATCGTCATTGCACCAGCTACCTCCGGGACCTCTAATAATTAAGGTGGTATCCTCAGGACTTCTCACTTCTATTTTTAGGTAGTCAAATTTACTTGTTAGCTCAATAGTATGGTCTGGTTCTTCATCAAAATATCCAGTACAAGTTCCTGTGGGAGTTTCTCTTCTACGAGCAATTTCCCTCCCCGGTACAGAACCGCCACTCATACCACGAACAATAAACGGATCTGGAGAAAAATTTTGATCGATAACAACATCCTCAAAAAAGGGTGGGGATGTTTCCTGCGCACGAGATATTGTATTGATTGCTGACGCGATACGCGGAGCGTCAAGCCTCTGGCTTATCGCCAGCGCAGCTATCATCAAAGATAATCTTATGCTTCGAGATATCTCTTTTGTCAGCATTCCAATAACATACTTTTTTAAGTATTTTTAGAGACATGAGTACTACACTCGAAGTTCCCAAGGCGAGGTTTTTGACTAGTTTTTTTACTTTTTAAACATCAAATAACTTGTTAATTGTCAATTAGCTTAGCTTTAGACAATTCAGATTCACAAGCAGAGGTGCAGATTAATGCACCCCTACTATTACAGCAGTTTTCAGTTGGTAAAGCCAATTGGGGTTGGAGTAAAATCCATGTAAAAATCCAGCTACTTATGTCTAGAGGACACGCTTGTTTGAACGGAAAAACCGCCCATCAAATTGATCGAAGAAAGAACTCAGAAATCACCAACTCAGTAGTCATTGGCTCTTACACGTAGAAATTCAAACAGTAAACAGTTATCAGTTACCAGTGAGCCAGCGCGAATGACGGCTCTCCCTCACTTGGCGACTGGTGAGACAGCGCGAATGACGGCTCTCCC
>NZ_QMEB01000184.1 GCF_012912135.1 Brasilonema bromeliae SPC951
TCTATTTTAGAGAAGCAATGAAAGACAAAATTTAAACTTTTAAAATAGCTTTAGAATTGTTTCATCTAGAAATATAAAAAACATTTTAGGATAAATGTATTGAAAAAAACGTTTTATTGGATTTTTTAAAAAATGAAAAAGTTCAAATAATTTATTTTGTTGTTTGCACACTGAGTCATCAATCAATTTTTATGATTACTTGAGGTTATATAAAATTAAAATAACCAAGGTAAATAGAAATGTAGTGAATTGTCAAATTCTCAGCTATCAGTTATTAATTCTATCTCTTGGCTAAGGTTGATTCCACACCCCATTCGCTAAATGAAAAATGATACATTTACTCATAAAAATGTTTTGTTACGAGCGAATTTTAAACTAGTGAATTTGAGCGTGTTCATCTGGCTAGTCGTGATTTCAAGCTATTGCGCTTTCAAAGCTATTCAGATAACCCCAGATAAATACTGATGGATATAAACGAACTGCACGCCCTCACTAAGCTGGAACTGCAAGCAGGATCAGAAAGAATAACCCGAAGATTAATCTAACTATTACAGAATGTTAATGCCAAAATCTGGAACAAAACAGAAGTTCTATTGTCAGTGAAAGTTAAGTGGTATTGTATCAATCATGAATTCATTTATGGAGGATTGCTTCTAGTGGTTACCAAGAACGTTTAGATTTCTATACTGAGTCAAGTACTTATAACTTCTTTCCTTAAATAAGAAGACTAGCTTTCAAAGGTTATTTCTTATGAATAAGGGTGGTGAATCGACACAAGACAGATAACTCTTCATTTCATTTCAAATATGAAATAGTGTCAAACTGGAGGCGATTAAGAGGACAATGCACAAGCCTTTAATTCAAAATTATCAATTTTGTGAGTATCGCTTGGATGAGACCAGTCAGACAGACGTTTTTAAAACAAGTTTACTTTTGGAAACAGTGACTTGTTGATGCAAACTTTAAAGTCGTTGAGCCTCACCTACAGATACTATCGAAACGTACAGAAAAGGTAGCTATCAAGCATGATGAGTTGAGACATAAAGTCTTTGATGAACCAGGGTTAGAGACCAAGTGAAATGCTTTTGTAACCACAAAGCTGAAAATTGGTGATTTGGTTGACAGAAGAATGTTCAATCAAATATATAAAATTTATAGTCAAGCTTTGTTCATCTTGTTGCTAAGTTCATTTTTCTAGCAACGAGTGTCAAGCGTTTTTCCTTTATTAGGAGGAATAAAATGAGTTCACTTTTTATATTCGAGAAAAAAAGAAAGCATACTTTGACAAACAAAAAATTTTTTTCGTCTCAACCAAATGACTTGTTTCCTGACAAAAACTCTGATAATCTTATCGTTTCCATCCCTAGTTAATTTCCTTTGATGATGTTAATAACCAGCAGACAGTAGAACAAAATGACAAATAAGAAATGGGCTGTAAAACGTATCACTGTGAATCTAGCCGCACAGGAAGCAGAAAAACTTGACAGGTATTGTCGGCAAACGGGTAGGCCTGCAACGGATGTTATCCGAGAGCTGATCCGTGGACTGCCACTCCACTCAGAGGAGGCTACAGAAGCAAGCACGTAAATGGGAGTGGTTAATAGTTAGTAAAACAACTCACCTCGGAAGAATACAGACATCTGTCGGAAGAATTCAATTTGGGGATTGTGTGCGATTAGTTGATGAATATTAGTCTGAGGTCCCTGATTTCAAACGCGCTTGAAAAAAGAAAAATTTTTCATTTTGAAAACCTTGACTTCAGGCATGGGGTATTTTGACTCAAGCAATTGTGACTTCTGACTCCTTATCACCGGGAGAATGACTGCAGAAATGGGGCGTCGCATTTGGGTCAAAAAATTCGTTCAGCCCTAATAACAACTCGTCGGATCGTGTTCGGTTACTGGTTAACGAAAAAGAGCTGGACGAATTTTCCAGGCGTTCCCCCGATACGCCGGCCCAGTTGTGTTTAAAGCACCGTGCCCGAAAAGCTTAGTCCCTCGATGAATCGATGGGTTATTAGGGCTTGCCCCACTCGTTTGTCCTAATGCGTCACAACTGACAACCCACCACTTGAGGTGAGTCGCAAATTCCGACACCAACCCAGTTACAATTTGTAATGAAACAGAAAAGGTAAAGACGGAATGCGCGTTGCGATCATAGGAGCGGGACTAGCTGGACTAGCAACTGCTATCGATTTGTCTGATGCTGGCTGTGAAGTCCACATTTTTGAGTCTCGTCCGTTTGTTGGAGGGAAAGTAAGCAGTTGGGTTGATGGTGATGCCAACCATATTGAAATGGGGTTGCATGTCTTTTTTGGCAACTATTACCAACTTTTGGAATTGATGAAGAAAGTGGGGGCGTTGGAAAACCTGCGCCCAAAGGAGCATAGCCACACCTTCATCAATCAAGGGGGAAAAGTTGGTGCTTTAGATTTTCGTTTCGTCATGGGTGCACCTTTTAATGGATTAAAAGCGTTTTTTACCAGTTCCCAACTTTCGTTACTGGATAAGTTCCAAAATGCGATCGCACTAGGAACCAGTCCGATAGTACGCGGTTTGGTTGACTTTAACGGTGCAATGAAAAATATCCGCGACTTGGATAAAGTTAGCTTTGCCGACTGGTTTCGTAGTCACGGCGGTAATGAGGGTAGTATTAAGCGGATGTGGAACCCCATCGCCTACGCCCTCGGCTTTATCGATTGCGAACATATTTCTGCCCGTTGTATGTTGACAGTCTTTCAGCTATTTGCAGTCAGAACCGAAGCGTCGAAACTACGAATGCTGGAAGGTTCCCCCTATGAGTATTTACACAAGCCGATCTTGGAATATCTGGAAACTAGAGGGACAAAGATTTACACTCGTAGGAGAGTACGAGAAATACAGTTTACTGAGGAGGAAAACCAAACCCGTGTTAGTGGTATGGTCATAGCTAATGGTGATACAGAAGATCTGATCAGTGCTGATGCTTATGTCGCTGCCTGTGATGTTCCAGGAATTCAGCGTTTGTTACCTCAACAGTGGCGCCAGTGGTCTGAATTTGACAATATATACAAGTTGGAATGTGTGCCAGTTGCAACAGTTCAATTGCGGTTTGATGGCTGGGTGACGGAACTCCATGATACTCAAGAGCGCAAACAGCTTAATCATGCAGCAGGAATTGATAATTTGCTTTACACTGCCGATGCTGACTTTTCTTGTTTTGCTGATTTGGCATTGACTAGCCCTGGTGATTATTACAGGGAAGGGCAAGGTTCACTATTGCAGCTCGTGCTGACACCTGGTGATCCGTTTATTAAGGAAAGTAATGAGGCGATCGCCCAGCATGTCCTCAAGCAAGTGCATGAGTTGTTCCCCTCCTCGCGAGAACTAAACATGACTTGGTACAGTGTAGTGAAACTTGCTCAGTCTTTGTACAGAGAAGCACCAGGAGTGGATATTTATCGTCCTCAGCAAAAGACGCCTATTTCTAATTTCTTCCTAGCAGGTAGTTATACGCAGCAGGACTATATCGATAGTATGGAAGGTGCAACAATTTCAGGAAGGCGTGCTGCAAAGGCAATTTTGGACAATGTGAAGAAATGAACCGCCTTAGCAAAGCGTGTCCGCAGGACATAGGCGCTTTAGACGCGTTCGCGTAGCGTGCGCTTTGCGCTCAGCGGCGTCCCAAAGGCTAGAACGCCAAGGAATAACAAATATGGCAGATTGGTTGGAACATAGTGTGCAGGTTGAGGTAGAGGCTCCCATAGAGTTAGTCTGGAGCTTATGGTCTGATTTGGAACAGATGCCCCGTTGGATGAAATGGATTGATTCAGTGAAGGTTCCGGAAGATAATCCAGAAATATCGATATGGAAACTCGATACTAGGGGCTTGGAGTTTACTTGGAAATCCCGCATTATTAAAATTGTCCCTAACCAAATCATCCAGTGGGAGTCAGTCGATGGTTTGCCAAATCGGGGGGCAGTGCGTTTTTATGACCGCCACAGTAGTAGTATTGTTAAACTGACTATTGCCTATGCTATCCCTGGTATTATCGGGAAGATTATGGATAATTTGTTTTTGGGACGGGCGGTTGAATCAACTCTCAAGAGTGATATGGAAAAGTTTCGAGAATACGCCCTTCAGGCGAAATCGAATGTATCCCAGTAGGTAGTGCTTACGTAGCTTCTCAAAAAATCTAACTTCCTAGGCACCCACGGCTATAAGTCGAGGGGCTTTCTGCTTTAAATTTTGTCAAAATAAGGCAATGCTAGGTGTCGCAAGTTCTCATCTCTAACAGCACGCTTTGCAAAACTTCATACAAGTATGTCAGAGGTAGAGTAAAGCGAATTATTTCTATATCTAGCAAGGTATAGATAAATGACAAGTTCTTTTGTAAGAAGTCAACAATTAGGCAGAAATTGAGCTACCAGAGTTGCTAAATGTAAAAGGTGCATCCGATACACCTTCAATATTTGCCACAATAGTATAAGTCATTTGGTGCAGTGAGTGAACCAGCACAGTGTCGGATATGTTTTATCCCACAACATAGTGTTGGATTATAGGTTTTGCGGTGAACATCATCGCCCTAACTGAATTTAAGTAATGGGCGTTGTTGATGATAACTGGTGTGGGGCAATCTTGATGGCGTGATTTTTACCTCTAACTCAACTCAAGCTTTGACTTGGGTTGCTGTGCAAGCAAATGCAAGAGCGAGAAAACAAGTATCGTAGGCAACAAGAACTCATGAGTCATTGTTTTAGACTGTTTCAAGATAACTTGCGATCGGCGATCGCTCTTGTCACGTTTTGCACTTAGAATGAAAGTAAACTTAACAGGAATTATCTTCAACTGTTTGTGATCACTAAACTTTATTTGACTGGAATGACTACTAACAGCCACTGTAGCCAGTT
This sequence comes from Brasilonema bromeliae SPC951, assembly GCF_012912135.1. Taxonomy (GTDB): domain Bacteria; phylum Cyanobacteriota; class Cyanobacteriia; order Cyanobacteriales; family Nostocaceae; genus Brasilonema; species Brasilonema bromeliae. The sequence goes on from NZ_QMEB01000184.1 coordinate 4,890, forward strand.
TATCTCGTACATTCTGAATACGACAACCAAGAGACTTACCGCTAACCGAATGTAGTCACAACTGTCACCCACCGTATTGTCTCTCACCAATTCTGAGCAATGTCATCTCTTGATCAGCCCTTTGCCAGTTATCACCTTTGGTCTTTAGTTGCCCCAGCCGCATGGCAACAACGTTGGCATTGCCAGATGAGAAGGGGTTTCATTAAAGCCCGACAACACGAACCACAAGTCAAAGCGCTTTTGACAAAAGCGACAGCATCGCAGCGCATTGGTTTACTGGCACAAAAAGGCGTTTATGAATTTCATCACCACATCCATTTGTTGAACCAATCTGATGGTGTCGAAAAAGTTGCACAGCTTTTGAGATTAAGCAACTCAACTGATGAAGTTAAGCAACGTGTGTTACAAATTTTGAAAAAATATTACGATAAACCTTTACTTTTAAACAAACGTATCATTTTATTAACTCGCGGCGATGAGGGTTTTCCCAAACCGATTTTGATCTCACAACAACGTTATCACTTTCGTTTGTATGCAGTGATGGACTGTGTATTTATTGAGTCTGATAGCATTTTGCATATCATAGATTTTAAAACTGGTAAATCTGCTTTTGACCGACGACAGGCATTAGTTTATTTGCTTGCTGCTCGTTATCTTTACCCTAGGTATCAGGCGGTAGCTTCATTTTATAATTTGGAACTTTGCAAAAAATCTGAGATAATTAGCCTTTCTAAAGATGAATTAGACATCATAGAATGCGAATTAGCTGAGATTGCCAGAAAACATCAGCAAGATTTACAAAAATATCAAGAAAAGAGCAGTGACTTCAGTAAAATTTTTCCACCAAATCCTGGTTCTCATTGCCGCTTTTGTCCGTTTCACGAAATCTGTGAATTTTCTACTTTAAAAGTATTAAAATCTCAAAATTAGAGATGGTAATTTTAACAGCACATAAAGAATTTGTAAACAAAAATAAGAGTTTTACCGAATGTTGACGTTGGTTCAGGTTTAAGTGTAGTATATGATACCATAAACATCATAATAACAGGAAGGGGACTCCATGACTTCTGCTGACGCGTCACTACAAATTCCTTCCCAAACCTCAAACTATACAACCTATGATGTTGTACCTAGTTTGGAAACAAACCATGAATTAGACGCACGCAATACTCAGCAGGGAGCATCATATACCAACATTGCCAATAGCTTCATAGAAGCAGTCAACACGAGCAACCTGAATTCGCCGTCTACCAAGCTATTTGTTGAAAATTTTAGGGGTATAAGTGGGATGCTCTGCGTGAATGAGTTTCCGCAGAGTGATAAAGTGCTCAATGACTCCGAATACTTCGATAACTTGGTTGGCAGGAGTGATAATGACTTTGGAGTTGCGGGCGACTTGAGCAAGGGCAATGATCAATTACTCGGTCATAACGCTCAAGAAAATCCACTGCAAAAGGCGGCTCAAGAGAGTTTAGTTTTTATTGACCCTCATTTAGAAGATTATCAAAGTCTAGTTGCTGGTATCTCACCAGAAGCAAAGGTGGTTGTACTGGATCCCTCACAAAATGGTATCGAGCAAATCACCAGAGAATTGTCCAACTATAATCACACCGTTTCCAAAGTAGAAATTCTTTCTCATGGCGCATCAGGGCGTCTGCAATTAGGACAAACCTCTCTAGACTCTGCTACCCTTGACCGATACAGCCAGCAATTACAAGGTTGGGCAGATGCCCTTACTGATAATGCTGATATTCTCATAGACGGCTGCAACGTTGCTCAAGGCGAACAAGGTAGCCGTTTTGTCACAGAACTGAGCGAACTCACAGGAGCTGATATTGCTGCTTCCACTGACCTGACTGGCAATGCCGCTCAAGGAGGCGATTGGGAGTTAGAGTATAAAGTCGGTCAAATAGAATCAGTGTCATCGTTGCAACCACAAACGCAGCGAACGTACCATGCAACTCTGGGAGAGCGAATTAATTTTCCAGAAGGTTTCATGAAGAGCGTCGAAGACTACGGTGCAAAACCTGACGATGGCATCGACGATACTGTCGCTATCCAAAAAGCGCTTGATGATGGACGGCGCGATGCTAACGGCAACTCTATATACGATGATTACTCCGGTCGTCCCAAAGCACTTTACTTCAAAGCTGGTACTTACGACGTGAGTAATACACTTAACTGGATTGGTAGCGCTGTCACTCTACAAGGTCAAGGCAGTGGAGCTACTGTTATCCGACTCAAAGACAATACGGCTGGCTTTAATAATTCTACTGCTCCCAAAGCTGTCATTCAAACCCCAGGTGGCAACAGCTCTTTCCGTCAGAACATCTGGAACCTTAGTGTTGATACTGGAAAGGGTAATGCTGGTGCGATCGGCATCGACTACATTGCTAACAACGTAGGTTCAATGCGTGATGTGACGATTAAATCCGAAGACGGTAAGGGTGTTGCAGGTCTTGCAATGGATCGCGCATGGCCAGGTCCGTGTTTGATCAAGAATGTCCAAATTGAAGGCTTTGACTATGGCATTACGCTTTCTTATAGCGAGTATGGTCCCACTTTTGAGAATATTACCTTAAAAAATCAAGGGATAGCTGGTATTAGGAATGAGAATGGTGCACTAACAATTCGTGGATTAAATAGTACTAACAGTGTACCAGTAGTTAAGGGAACGAGCTGGGCTGGTATGGTCACCTTATTAGACGCAAACCTCCAAGGAGGTGCACCTAATGTTAGTGCAATAGATACAGCAGGTGAAGTATACGTACGCAATGTCACTACTACTGGCTACCAATCAGTCATTAAGTACAACGGTAATATAGTTCCTGGCACATCGCATACAGAGTATGCCACGAATGTCTACCAGTTGTTTGACGGTTCCAAGCAGTCTCTCAACTTGCCTGTTAAGGAAACTCCAGAGTTTCAGGACAACAATCCGGCGAACTGGGGACGCATTACACTAGACCCTGTAGGTTTCACCGATACAAGCAAGTTGCAGTCGGTACTCGACTCCGGCAAGTCTACAATCTACTTCGACTTCGGTAAATACTTCTCCTTCAACGAAACCGTGCTCACGGTTCCTGCAACGGTTAAACGTATCATTGGGTTTTCATCAGTAGTCGATGGAGAATCCCATGGTCAAAATGGCGGTGGCATTAAGTTTGTCGTTCAAGGAAACAGTACAGATTCTCCGCTCATTGTTGAGGGGTTTGGCTATGGAGCGAAGGTAGATCACAACAATTCCTCACGATCAGTAGCGCTCAAAGATGGATTCTACCAATATACTTCCAGCCCTGGTGCAGGCGAATTGTTTCTTGAGGATGTCAATATTCAACCTTTCAAAGTTCAACAGAATCAGAATGTTTGGGCACGACAACTCAACAACGAATACGGTGGTGGCACTAAGATAGAGAATGATGGTGGTCAGCTTTGGATTCTAGGGCTTAAGACCGAAGGCACCGGCACCGTTATTGAGTCGAAAAATGGAGCCAAGACTGAGTTGCTAGGAGGGGTGATCGACCCAGCGCGGTCGTTTTCCGCTGAAGAAAAGCAAAGACCAGCGTTCGTTGTCAATAACTCAAAGGCTTCGTTTATCTATCGGCAAATCGCCTACGATCCTAACTACAACTATGACATTCAAGTCGAAGAGAGACGTAATGGAGAAACGCGTCGGAAGTTAACTAGCCAACTCCCGCAGCCAGTGGCACTATTTACAGCGTTTCAATAAGAACCCTTAATCAAAGGTGTAGGGTGTAGGTGAGAAAGTCAAGAGTCAAAAGAATCTTCTACTTACTTTTTTACACCCCTATTCCTTACACCCCATCTACCAAAGGCGGCAATTCCTCCAAAATTGTAAACCGAATGTGATTAATCGCTAACTCACCAATTGAAAGATCTTCTTTGGTGAGCCTAGCGCCCTGACTCATCAAGGTTTCAAAGGAGATTCCTTTGCCAATTTCAATGTGATACCAGCATAAGCCCATAAAAAACCTTGTAGGATAGGGTCCACCGCTGCCGATATCATCAGGGTTGGATTCCATCGGTAACCAACCGAAGCCAGGTATGTAAAATTCCAGCCAAACGTGATTATACTGAGGTTGCAGAGGAACTTGCTGGTATTCAGCGTAGGGAGGACATTTGTAGCGACCTACTGTACGACAGGGAATGCCATTTAAACGGCATAAAGCAAGTAAAACGCCCACATACTCGCCGCAGGAACCAACTCCTCGTTCTAAAACGACATCTGGTGTGTCAATATGGGGTTTAATACCATAAGACAACTCATCGTAGACGTAGTTGCGGATACTGTACATTTTCCGCAGTACATTAGTTTCACTTCCAATTGCTTCACGGGCAGCGCGGCGAACAATGCTGGTATCCATTGCCAAATCATCATCATCCACTAGATAGCGGGATTTTAGTTCTAGCGATACTTCAGGTATATTCTCTACATCGCTGGGCGTAATGCGATACTTGATTCCCCGGACTTCCAAAACTGCTTTCCAGCCAAAAATATGCCGTTCGCCTGGAGTGAGGGCATCAAATTTGAAGACAGCGACACGTTGCCCTTCTACGACTTCTTCTGTGAAAGGTAGACCAATCGGTTCAATGTGTTTGATCTTTTGACGCGGAGTTTCCGACGGCAAAGCTATACGCCATTCTACCTCTGGTAAATATACCTCCTCTAATGGCGCTATCTCTTCCACATAAGACATTTCTATAAGATAGCCATTGGAGAGGGTATAACGTTTATCGGGATTGTAAGAGTAATTCAGCGGGTGAATGAAAGTGCGATCGCGGTAAGATAACTCATGACTCGGGTCAGCATTAGGATTATCCCGGACATATGGTTCTTCAGAGACATAGGCAACGTAGAGAGTTTTTTTGCCCGTCTCACTATTTTTATGTATTGCTATCCCGGTGGGAGAATCAAACGGTGTCAGTACACTGAATTTAACTTCCCCAGTAGCCCTGTCGATACAGTAAACAGTTTGTTCCACTGTGTCGCTGACCCAAAGCATTTCTTCATCCACTGCCAAATTTTCTACCCCAACCCCAGGGGCATAAAATTTAGTAATTTGTTTTCGCGTATCCCGATCAAAAATCAGAATAGCTCCCAGCTTTTGGCAACTAACGTAGATAGTTGATTCCCAAACAGCAATGCCATCAGCTGTATAAGGCAAGGTGATAAAATGTTCCAAACCCAACGAACCTAGGTTGCACAAATAAACATGATTGCCTCTCGTCAGCCAAAGAGTATCTTGCCAGACTGAAAGACCAGTCACATCCGTAAAATCTTTGACTTGATGGGAATTGAGAATTTGGGTGTTGTCAGAGTGGGGGTCAATTTGCAACAAATGCCCTTTGACAGTATCAATGGCGATGAGTGTATCTTGAATGAAGGCAATGCCACAAAGGGCGGCAGCACCAAGGGGTCGAATTGTCCTTTTCCCAAGCATTTGGCTGGTAGATGGAAAACGCTTAAGTGTAAAAGTCATATTAAACTGGTTTAATCAAGGGTTTAGCACACTTAGAATCGAAGGGAAAATGTCTTGATGACTGAGTTCTCTACTTCTTGTACTCATAATTATCAATATTATTTTGTGTCATGGAATTCTCCCTCAGGAGTAAGCACACCCATATTATCCTGAACATTATCCGGAAGAAAAAATGAGGAAGTGTCAAGAATTCTACTTGGGTGTACAATTTGGTGCTCAACCTGATGTAATCTTGTGTTGATGGTTTTCCAGCCATTGGTAAATTATGATCGAGTTTTGTAACCATTCCCTGTGACCTATCACGATGTCTGCTCACTCTCTACCTGAAAAAGCTGCCGCCGTTTGGCATAGTTTGGAAGTTGATAAATCATTGGAACTGCTTAAGACAAACGCAGACAGTGGCTTAACACCCCAAGAAGTACAACAGCGGTTGCAAGAATATGGTCCAAACGAACTAGAAGAAACTGCAGGACGCAGTGCTTGGGAAATTTTGGTGGATCAGTTCAAAAACATTATGTTGTTGATGCTGATTGCCGTAGCCATAATTTCTGGAGTTATAGACCTGCTAGATTGGCGAGAGAAGCTGGCAAAAGGTGAGATGCCATTCAAAGACACAATCGCCATTTTAGCGATTGTTATCCTCAACGGCATACTCGGTTATGTCCAAGAAAGCCGTGCAGAAAAAGCCTTAGCAGCCCTGAAAAAACTTTCCTCTCCCAACGTGCGAGTTATTCGCGACGGCAAACCAGTGGAAATCGCTGGCAAGGATTTGGTACCAGGAGATGTGATGCTCGTGGAAGCAGGGGTACAGGTTGCTGCAGACGGACGCCTCATAGAACAATCTAACCTGCAAATACGAGAATCGGCACTCACTGGTGAAGCCGAAGCGGTTAATAAACGGGCAGAACTTGTCTTGCCTGAAGAAACATCATTGGGCGATCGCCTTAATGTAGTCTACCAAGGCACTGAAGTTGTCCAAGGACGCGGCAAGATTCTGGTAACCAACACCGGAATGCAAACAGAACTTGGCAAAATAGCTTCCATGTTGCAGGCGGTGGAAAGTGAACCAACTCCATTGCAACAGCGGATGACCCAACTTGGTAATGTCCTCGTCACGGGTTCTTTGATTTTGGTGGCGATCGTCATTGGCGGCGGTGTCATCCAAAACATGATCCAAGGAAAAGGTTTTAGCAACCTTAAAGAACTTGTGGAAGTTTCTTTGAGTATGGCGGTCGCTGTCGTGCCAGAAGGTTTACCCGCAGTTATTACCGTTACCTTGGCACTGGGAACCCAGCGGATGGTACGTCGCAATGCTTTGATTCGCAAACTTCCAGCAGTGGAAACTCTAGGTTCTGTCACCACTATTTGTTCTGATAAAACTGGCACCTTAACTCAGAACAAGATGGTCGTGCAATCAGCTTACACGAACAACAAGACTTTTCGTGTGACTGGAGAAGGTTACACCCCCAAAGGGGAGTTTCAGTTAGATGGTCAAACAATTTCCATAAACCAATCTCCAGAAATCCAAACTTTATTAGTTGCTTGTGCCTTGTGTAATGATTCGTTTTTACAACAGGAACAAGGAGAATGGAAAATTTTGGGCGACCCCACAGAGGGCGCTTTGGTAACCCTGGCGGGGAAAGGAGGGATAGAAAAAGACCAGTGGGACAGCAAGCTGCCTCGTGTTAGCGAGTTCCCCTTCTCCTCAGAACGCAAACGCATGAGCGTGATTTGTCGGGTTGAAGGAGTGAATGATGGTGTATCATCCTTAACATCACCAGACCCTGTGATCAGCAACTTGCTGCAATCTGAAAAGTATTTGATGTTTACAAAAGGATCACCAGAGTTAATTTTAGCACGTTGTACCAACTTTTATGCAGGCACTGGCTCAACACCTTTAAATGATCAGCAACGCCGCGACATTTTAGCAGAAAATGACCAAATGGCGAGTAAAGGTTTGCGAGTGCTGGGTTTTGCTTACAAACCCCTCACCGAAATTCCGCCGGAAGGGTCAGATGAGACATCCGAGCAAGGCTTAGTTTGGCTGGGATTGATCGGAATGCTCGATGCACCACGCCCAGAGGTACGAGCAGCAGTCCAAGAATGTCGGGATGCGGGTATTCGACCAGTGATGATTACTGGAGACCATCAACTGACAGCACGAGCGATCGCCACAGATTTGGGAATTGCACAAGAGGGCGATCGCGTCATTACAGGTCAAGAGTTGCAACGGATGAGCGACCAAGATCTGGAGCAAAACGTTGACTTAGTAAGCATTTACGCTCGTGTCGCCCCCGAACATAAACTACGAATTGTGCAAGCGCTGCAACGTCGAGGCAGATTTGTCGCCATGACAGGTGACGGTGTTAACGATGCTCCAGCCCTCAAACAAGCTGACATCGGTATTGCAATGGGTATCACTGGTACCGACGTGAGCAAGGAAGCCAGTGATATGGTGTTACTTGATGACAACTTTGCTACCATTGTCACGGCCACAAAAGAAGGTAGAGTTGTTTACACCAACATTCGCCGCTTTATCAAATACATTCTTGGAAGTAATATTGGTGAGGTCATCACGATTGCAGCAGCACCAGTTCTCGGCCTGGGAGGCGTTCCCCTGACGCCGCTGCAAATTCTTTGGATGAACCTCGTTACGGACGGTTTACCAGCACTAGCATTAGCAGTAGAACCTCCTGAACCTGACGTGATGAAGCGTCCGCCCTTCAGTCCTCGTGAAAGTATTTTTGCTAGGGGGTTGGGTTCTTACATGATTCGGATTGGCATTATCTTTGCCATCATCTCGATTATTCTGATGGAGTGGGCATATCATCATGTTCAAGCAGTCACAGGTCCAGGACTAGATCCAGAACGATGGAAGACAATGGTATTCACTACCCTATGTGTTGCCCAAATGGGTCATGCTATTGCAATTCGCTCAAATACCCGACTGACTATAGAAATGAATCCCTTCTCAAATCCCTTTGTACTAGGGGCTGTTGTTGTCACAACAATTTTACAATTAATGCTCATTTACGTACCACCCCTGCGCGATTTCTTTGGTACTCACTGGCTGAGTCCAACTGAGTTGGGTATTTGCTTTGGTTTCAGTGCTTTGATGTTTGTGTGGATTGAACTTGAAAAACTTGTCTTGCGGTTGATGGGTAAAAAACCTGTTTAAAAGGCGAATTTTCACCTAAAGACGGTGGGAAAGCAGCACCCATCGTTTTGGTGATTAGATTTCTTGCAAAAATCTGATTTACAGCGATTTTCATGTAAATAGAATACACCTTGTTGGGTTTCACTTCGTTCTAACGCCACTTGCAACAAGAGCGGTAAAGCCGACGGCAGATGCTTCAAGCCGGGAAACCCGTCCAACGCACTGCCTCCCCAA
>NZ_QMEB01000185.1:0-5169 GCF_012912135.1 Brasilonema bromeliae SPC951
CCAACGCACTGGCTCTCCTTATTAAGGAGAGGGGTGCCGAGTGGCGTGTGAAATCCCCGCAAGTACTTGTTCACTGTTAACTGTTCACTGTTTCAAGAAGCCTTATTGCCTATTCCCTGTTCCTTCTTTTGCTGCATTTAACTTCGGGTAAGCAATGCGCTTGTGATGGAATTGCTGCCAAACTTGCACGAAAATTTCGGCAATTTGGGTCATTTCCTCTCGTGTTAACCCGGAATCTACCATTTGATTGTCTTGCCATCTAGCGCGGAGGATGTTGTTCAGCATTGCTAAAGCTTGTTCTCGTGTGGCGTCTGTGAGCGATCGCAGCGCCGCTTCACAAGAATCTGCCAACATGACGATTGCTGTTTCCCGTGACTGGGGTATCGGACCATCGTAGCGAAAATCTGCCTCCATGACTTTTAAACTTGGATCTAAAAGCGCCATTTGCTTTGCTTGGTGATAGAAATAGGCAATTTGCATTGTTCCCTGATGTTCTGGAATAAAAGCTTGAACTGAGGAAGGCAAACTGTACTTTCGCGCGATCGCCAACCCTTCACTCACGTGCTTTTTGATAATGTACGCACTCATCCAAGGATCTTTAATTTCTGTGTCGTGTTTATTTGGTCCCCCCATTTGATTTTCAATAAATGCCATTGGGTCGTGTATTTTGCCGATATCGTGGTATAATGTCCCAGCCCTAACAAGTTCGACGTTGCATCCTAACTGTTTGGCAGCAGCTTCGGCAAGAGTCGCGACAAACAGGGTATGCTGAAAAGTCCCAGGAGTTTCAGTCGCAAGTCTTTTCAATAAGAGGCGATTAGGGTTCGCCAGTTCTGCGAGGCGGATTGGAGTGACTAAGTCAAATAGTTTTTCTAAATAAGGACTCAACCCCATCCCCACGATGCTCCATACTAAGCCGGATAAAGCAAATAATCCTGCGTTTTGTAGTACCAAGTAGTGCACTGGAACTCCCAATACAGCACTGATCAAGAGCTTGATGATCAGGTAAACAGCACCTTCTGTTAAGGCGATCGCAAGACTCAAAAGTGCTAATTCTTCACGCGATCGCAACCGTTGTGCAACGCAACTGCCCAAAACTCCCCCTGATACACCAGCAACTAGAGCAATGAGACTTATTTCTAGACTCATGGGTAGCAGCAGTGACAGCAATCCTACAACAGTCACGCCCAAAGTAGGTCCATAGAAGCTACCCAGCAATAACCCAACGGCACTCCAGGTGGTGTAAGGTGTACCCATCATCTGTACCAGTGGTACACTAAGGCTCAGCAATAGTACTAACAGGCGATCGCTTTGCCGAATGGAGTGCTTGATCCGCCCCTCTACCATTGCAAAAATAGCAACAGACGCGGTGACAACACTCCCTAACTGTATCAATCCCAGCCAATGAATCTCGCGCTCAATCAGGTGATAATGCTCTAGTACGTCAAAGTTCCATGCACTCACCTTTTGTTGTTGACGGACAATCACCTCACCCTTATAAACAGTAACAATCACAGGTTCTACTTGAGCAGCTATCTTTGCACTTATTCGCTGCGTTTGTAATTCATCTTTCTTCAGATTTGGCTTAAGTACAGCTAACAAAAGTTTGCTTGCTAAGGGTTCGGCATCTTTTGGTACGAACGTCTGCACTTGTATACTGACTGTATTTTGTAGGATATTTTGTGGTAGTCCGGGTGAAATGCCTTGGGTGAGAATCCGCTCTAAACTTTGCTGGATTTCTATTTTTATTTTCGTCCAATCCTCATCTGACAAGTTGAGAATAGAAGCTTCATCGTATACTGTCTCTGGTTTGGCAATCACCAAATCTGTGAGTTTAGTTTTTGCTTGAGCGTATCCCTGGCGTATTTTTGTAATTTGAGCGATTACTGAAGAAAGGTTTTGCTTGGAACTGATGAGGCGATAAGCTTGTAATTGGGCCACCGCTTGTGCAAAGTCTATATTTTGGAACAAATCATTTGATTTTAAGTCTTCAGTCTTGGGTGCGTAAGAACCTGAAACAGGGGGTTGTTGTGATGTTCCTGATGAGGCTAGCACGTTGACACCAGAAGCTTCTTTTGATGTGGAAGGAGTGTGATACGGTGAGGCAAAAGCAGAAACTTTTGGTGCATCCTCATTTCTCTGTGTTCTCGCATCCTTGTGTCCTCTTTGACTTCCCCGCTTTTGAACGAACATTCTTGATTTTTGCTTGTCAGTACTTTCTACAGCTAACAGCAGTGCTTGCCATTCCCAATTAGAACACGAACGCAGGTAACGCTGGGTAGAGACGGATAAAACCAAAGTGTCAAAAAAAGGAAAAGATCCAACTGTTGCACGAATTTCGTTTCCCTCTTGCAAAATCTGTTGTAAATTTTGCTCAATTTCTGCATTGATGCGTTCATCTACCATGAGGACTGGCAAGGAACTGTTTGTTGCGGCTTTGCGCTTTTCTGCTGTTTTTTTCTTATTTTCGATTTTCGCAGTCGCTGGTGCTCTAATTGTTTGTGGCGCAACAGTCCCCACTTGCAACTGGGGTTGGTTATATAACTTTTGCCCCATAACTCCTGTTATAGAGACAACTGCGATGACGAAAACAACGCAGGAACGCCTGACTTTCACCCAGGGCGAACCCACTGCGTCAAGACCATTTTTATCTTTAAGCGATTTGTTAATTGAGCGTGACACTCTTGCTGTTGGGTATCCATCTTTTCTACTTGTTTTTGATGATGCAATATGACAATGTCGCACTTTGTACTGTCGCCGCCAGAAAGTCAGCTTCTGAGTCAAGGACTGAAAAAATTGCTGCGTTTTCATCACCTATGACCGCAGTTACTTACTTTGATCGGTTTAAACAAGACAATCTAGAGCGGGAATATACTTGAAGCCGATTTGCCACTATAGCTACCTACAGACTTTGAATGAGAATTTCCTTTTTTATCTTAGTATTAAAAGCTACTTTCGTAACTCATGTTTGAATTACTTTGTAGTCTTTAATGTTTTGGAATCAGTCACGTTTAGCGATAGAAAAAATGTTAGCGTGACCGAATGACGCGAGGAGCTGCTGTTACCTGTAAAGACAATAGAGGCGGTGTGATAGTACCGCTTTCTTCTCTGACTTTATCTGGATGCGAAGCAAGGTTATATACTCCTGACCATACAGCCACAATTGCGTCAGCTAATTCTACCATTTTAGAAGAGCCAGTTCGTTTCCAGTCTTGTGCAGAGCTCTGTTGCACAAGCATAACCTGCCAAGTGACAGGAATACCAACTGCACTGTTGTATGCTCCTGATAAAGCACCTGTCATGGCACCTATTGCACAAGAACGATAATTATCTTGAATGGCTCGCAAAACAGAAAGACGAAAGTCTTCTATGGTACTAAGAAAGCAGTAAAAAGCCAAGGCTATGATGTTACTTAACTTTTGTTCCTTACCCAACTCGGCTTGTACCGTTTCTAAGCCTGCGCCGTATTCTAACAAATTATGAACTTCTAATAATTGTTGTGGCAAGTTTGTCTGCGTTTCTCCAACAAAGGAGATCGTCTGAGAAATGAGGGCTTGTGGAGAGAGTTTTTCTGTGAGAGATTTTGCGATCGCATAGCCCACTGCTAGTGTTCCATCCCGTACGACTGGATCATCCTGCCAAATTTCCGTCGCCAGCAGTAAGTTTTGTCGCAATTTCACTGTATTGTCATGAAAAAATAGCGCCACTGGCAATGTGGCGAGAATAGCCTCATAGCTATTTTTTAATTTCGTAAATTCTTGCTGTTGGGGTTTTTGCCAATCTTGTGTGTCTAATCTACCTTTGGAAATCAAACTTTCAGCACATAAAATAGCCATGTCACTCCAGTGCAAAGATGGTATTTTCAACGTCCCTGCACCCTGTAACTGCTTGCTACGACTAGAAGCTATCTGTTCTCCAATAATTGCCCCGAGTATTGTGCCTTTGAATCGACTTGTGAGAGAGTAGCGCATATCAGAAAGTAAGTGAAAAGTCAATATAGTTTTTTTACTTTTTTACTTTCTTATATAATGCACTAATGCCTGCAAGCCTAGTAAATAACTTTGTGCCCCAAAACCACTAATCTGTCCAATGACTACTGGGGCTATATATGAATGATGGCGAAAATCTTCTCGGCGGTAGATATTACTCAGGTGCACCTCGACTGTAGGTAAGTTAACACCAGCGATCGCATCCCGCAAAGCCACACTCGTGTGAGTGTATGCCCCTGCATTGATTAAAATTCCCTGATGTTTTCCTAGTGCTTCATGAATTGCATCTACCAGAGCGCCCTCATAATTTGATTGTAAATGAGAGACTTTCGCCTGTAGCTTTTCTGCTTCTTGTTCTAAGGAGCGATTAATTTCAGCCAATGTCAACGAACCATATATTCCTGGCTCTCGCTGTCCCAGTAAATTTAAGTTTGGTCCATGCAGTACCAGAATACTTATGGGGCGCTCAGTTAAATCTAGCACGGTTAAGCTTCTTTATCGACGGCGTGAACGATCTTGCACTGGAATCGGAATGAGTTCCGGTTCCGGTTCCGCTTCTGGTCCCAAAAGGGCTTCTATTAGCTTGCGTGCCAAGTCTTTTAGTTTTTCTAGCACCTTTTCTATATAGTCCATTGAACTGACCGCTCCCGAGATACTACCAACGATGTTTATAATCCTTCACGGAGAAACCAGAGTATTTTTGCACCCTCAGCTTAATACTATGATAGTTTACACTCTGTGAATGCGCGAAAATTTGATGTTGTTTTCTCTTCTACATTTTAGAGTATCATATCATCTCCACTACAGACTGCATCTTACTAAGGAGGGTTTGATAGGTATAGAAGTTAAGGCGGTCAAAGATTTTTTTCATTTTTATAATTTCTTTTGTTTTTCTTTATGTCAAGTTGGCAAGCGCTTGTAAACAAAAGCATCTGCCCTCAGTTGTACATAATTAACGTTTTCATGCTGGATTATGAGGGCGATCGCCCCAAAGGGGCGGTCACTCCGTGCCATCGCACGTTCTAGTCTGGAAGAGTGGCGATCGCCATTCCTAACACATTTTCCAAATTACGAAAAACGACTCGATGATGTCAACTTTTTAGCAAAACTCGCCTTTTTTGTCATTTTTTTTTTGCAGTGGTGGTTGAGGACTTAGTTGTTGATTTAGAGGTAGTAGAAC
>NZ_QMEB01000185.1:5179-13777 GCF_012912135.1 Brasilonema bromeliae SPC951
TGTTTTACGAGTCGATTTTGCTGTTGATGCTTTGGATGCTAACCACTCCAGGGCGGAAGCAAGAGTCACATCTTTTACTGATACACCTTCTGGGATGCTTACATTCGTTTTGCCGTGCTTAATGTAAGGTCCGTAGGGGCCATTGTAGATATTGACTGGTTCACCATCTGCAGGATGAGAGCCTAATTCCCGTTCCGCCGCCTTAGACTTGCTGTTAGTGGTGCTGCGTCCTTTTTTCGGTTCAGACAACAACTCTAATGCACGTTCTAAAGAAATTGTCAATATATCATCACTCGCTTTGAGGGAACGGTAATCTTTTGCACCACTTTGGTTATGAACAACGTAAGGTCCAAAGCGTCCTAAATTCGCTTGGATTTGAGCGCCTGTTTGTGGATGAACCCCCAGTGTTCGCGGTAGTGACAAAAGACCAATAGCTGTCTCAAGAGTGATATTTTCTGACGTTATTCCTTTTGGTAAGGAAGCTTGTTTGGGTTTTGGGTTTTCGTCGGTCTTATCACCTAATTGTACGTAGGGACCATAAGGACCAATTTTGACATAAATTGTTTCGCCAGTTTCTGGGTGAATACCGAGTTCGTCTGGACCAACGATTTTTTGCCGCAGCAGTGTTTCTACCTTTTGGGGGTCAAGGTCAGCGGGAGTCAGGTCTTTGGGAATAGAGGCGGTGACAACACCATCACCATTCTCTTTTTCTATATAAGCACCATACTTACCAATGCGGACTTTGGCATCTAGGTTTTCTAGTTCCACTGTCCGGGCAACATTGGCATCTATTTGGCTTTCCTGTTCCTTAACTAAGGTTTCTAGACCTTTGTCTCCCAGATAGAATTCCTTCAGGTAGGGTAACCACGCAGCTTCACCTGTGGAAATGTCATCCAGGGTTTGCTCCATCTTGGAGGTAAAACTGGGATCAACAACATCCGGAAAGTGCTTTTCCAACAGTTCCGTGACGGCGAAAGCTGTAAAGGTGGGTATGAGGGCATTACTCACCAATTGGGCATAACCTTTATCAATAATGGTGCCAATGATGCTAGCGTAGGTGCTGGGACGCCCAATGCCTTCGCTTTCCAGAGTTTTTACTAAGGTCGCTTCGGTGTATCTTGCGGGAGGTTGGGTTTCGTGACCAACTGCTTCTAAATCAGTGCATTTGGGACTATCCCCCACTTTTAGATTAGGCAAAATGACTTCTTGGTCTTCCAGCGCCGCCTCTGGATCGTCAGAACCTTCCACATAAGCGCGCAAGAATCCTGGAAAGTCAATGCGTTTGCCAGAGGAGCGAAAACCGGCATCTTCCACGAGCAGTTGCATGATGATTTGAGTTTGGCGAGAGTCTGCCATTTGGCTGGCGACGGTACGCTTCCAAATCAGGTCGTACACTTGGAACTCGCGACCACTTAAACCGGTTTCTTGGGGAGTGCGGAAGGTACTACCTGCGGGGCGAATTGCTTCGTGGGCTTCTTGTGCGCCTTTGGATTTGGTAGTGTATTGTCTTGGTTGGGGGCTGAGGTAATCTTTACCGTAAAGTTTGTCTACACAGTCACGGGCGGCGGCGATCGCCTGATCCGACAAATGCACCGAATCTGTACGCATATAGGTAATATATCCCTGTTCGTACAAACTCTGGGCAACCCGCATTGTGTCCCGTGCGCTAAGGCGCAGTTTACGGTTGGATTCCTGCTGTAGGGTCGAGGTGGTAAAGGGTGGCGCGGGTTTACGCGTAACAGGACGTTCCTCAAGGTCTGTGACTTTCCAAGTTTTTCCTGTTAGGCGTTCTTTCAGGGCTTGTGCTTGCTCTTGATTAAGCAAGATCACATTGCGATCTGGGGGAATTTTCCCTGTGGCGGCATCAAAATCGCCGCCATTCGCCAGCCTTGTTCCTCCCAATGTGACCAGTTGGGAAGTAAATGACTGCCCTTTGGGAGAATCAGGGGGGTTTAACGTTGCTTTCAAATCCCAGTAAGAACCTTGGCGGAAAGCACGGCGTTGACGTTCCCGGTTGACTAAGAGCCGCACAGCAACAGACTGTACGCGTCCAGCAGATAATCCCCAGGCGATTTTTTTCCACAGCAGGGGAGACAGGGTATAGCCCACAAGTCTATCCAAAATCCGCCGCGTTTCTTGAGCACGAACCAACTGTTCGTCAATATTGCGGCAGTTTTTCAAGGCTTTCTTGATGGCGTCAGAGGTAATTTCGTGAAACACCATCCGCTTTGTAGGAACTTTTGGCTTGAGCAACTGGTATAAATGCCAACTGATGCTTTCACCTTCCCGGTCTTCATCCGTTGCCAGAATCAGTTCATCTACTTCTTTAAGGGCGTCTTTGAGCTGAGTGACAACTTTCTTTTTATCTTTAGGGACGACATACAGCGGTTCAAAGTCGGCGTCTACATTTACCCCGAGCTGCGCCCATTTCTCGCCCTTGACATTGGCGGGAATTTCAGTTGCTGATTGAGGAAGGTCACGCACATGACCCATAGACGCTTCCACCCGGTAGTCTCTTGGCAGGTAGTTGCGAATGGTACGAGCTTTGGTCGGAGATTCGACGATGACAAGAGTTGACATGGAAATTTTAAACAAAGAATAGCTGCTAAGCTAAACAGTCAATTGAAATCGTTAAGAGCGCATCGGTTCAGCTAAAACCTCACGCTGAGCGATATGTGATTTTATCCTTACACAAACTGCCCACTAGGCGCTGTCATTCGCCTATGTTTAGCACAACTTCCTCCCAGATGGAAGGTAGGGCGGGAGCGCGGGTGTGAGTTTCTCGTTATTTCAATCTTTAACTTATAATCGGCATAATTGGCGACTACAGTTTTCAAAATCCCCCAACCTGCATCGTTATACAATTACATAACAACCAGGTTTGTGTCGCCTATGCCAAAATGAAATCAAATTTAACAGCCTCAGGGAACAGGGAACAGGGAACAGGGAACAGGGAACAGGGAACAGGGAATATCCCCGTAATTATATACAGTGCAAGCCGCTCTTTCGGGCGGTCTGGGTTTGATAAGGATACATTGTTTATATGCCCTGCGGGCACGTTCGCTAACGCCCGATTCGTGTGCTTTGCGCTTACGTACTACGTGTCCTAAGAGTGCAGGAAGCCCTTAAGTTGATTTGGTGGAGTGACTTTTACCTTTTGTCTTTCTTCATCCAGAGGAATGTTTTGTACAAATCTAAATTCTCAAAAATTAAGCTTATAGTAACTAGCTTGTTCTTGTTATGTATTCATTCACTTTGCCGTAAATAAAATATAATGAAAATATCATATAGTCATCTATCTGAGGAAGTATTTAAGCAAGTCATAGTTGATATAGAAAACATAGTAAAAGATAATACTTGAAATCAATATCAAAGGATAGATTTAACCTTTTTTTAAAAACAGTTGTGTTAGGATTGAGTCTGGAGAGGTCAATTCGGCGATTCTGATCTTGTTATTATTAAAAAGTGCAAGCGGTTCTCCGGATACACATCTCTTTCTATCGGATTCTGGAGAATTTCATGTCAATTTACGTAGGGAACCTATCCTACAGCGTTACACAAGAAGACCTCAGCAAAGTGTTTTCTGAGTATGGTACTGTAACGCGAGTTCAATTGCCCACTGATCGGGAAACTGGTCGGCCACGTGGTTTTGGTTTCGTAGAAATGGAATCAGAACAAGCGGAGGACAAAGCCATTCAAGCCCTAGATGGTGCTGAGTGGATGGATCGCGTGCTAAAAGTCAATAAAGCAAGACCACGGGAGGAGAAAGATAGTCGCTTTAGCGGCGGTAACTCGGGGGGCAGGAGCAACGATCGATATTCTGGTAGGGGACGCTATTAAGGCTTGAAGTTATTGATGAATCAAGCTTCACATCTGTAGTGTAGCCTAAAGGCACAAAAAGCATTTGCAAAGCGAAACTTAATATCTAACGGAATGAGCAGTTTCTAAAAAACTGTCACCATCAGTTTCTATGCAAGCAGATTAGTTTATGACTGGTCTGCTTAACTTTATAAGAAGAACTTTTTTTCCATCACGCTCACTAAACTTAAACATAATTTAATCTGATGGTGCCACTCACCCGATACACGAGTGAATGCAACGAGAGTAAAAGACAATAGAATGAACACAGTTAGACCATTATGTCTGATAGCCAAAACCAATACAGCTCATGGATTTTGCTAATCTTGCATCGCAGCTGAACGCTGGAACAATTCTGCCAGAGGGGATTGTGATTGTCACCCTCTTGGGAGTTTTGATTGTTGATTTGATTTTAGGGCGGACGTCCTCACGCTGGATTGGATATCTAGCAATTGCAGGTTTACTTGCTTCTATCGTCGCCCTGTTGTTTGAATGGGAAAATACAAATCCCATCTCTTTTGGCGGTGCCTTTAATGGTGACGACCTAAGTATCGTCTTTCGCGCTCTTGTAGCATTATCTGCCGCTGGCACCATTTTGATGTCGATTCGCTACGTTGAACAAAGTGGTACCCCTTTAGCCGAATTCATCGCGATTTTGCTAACTGCTACTCTGGGAGGAATGTTTCTATCAGGGGCTAGTGAGTTGGTGATGATTTTCATCTCTCTAGAAATTCTGAGTATTTCCTCTTATTTACTCACAGGTTACACTAAGCATGACCCCCGCTCTAACGAAGCAGCGCTGAAATATCTGTTGATTGGTGCTTCGAGTACAGCAGTGTTTTTGTATGGAGTTTCGCTGTTGTACGGTTTATCGGGTGGACAGACTGAACTGAGTGCGATCGCCAGTGGAATTGCCACATCTGGTTTTGGTCAATCTCTGGGTTTAGTGATTGCTCTGGTTTTTGTGGTTGCAGGTATTGGCTTCAAAATCTCCGCTGCGCCTTTCCACCAGTGGACACCAGACGTTTATGAAGGCGCACCCACTCCAGTAATTGCCTTTTTATCTGTCGGTTCCAAAGCAGCTGGGGTTGCTCTAGCGATTCGCTTGCTGACAACAGCCTTCCCCCTCGTTGCTAACGAATGGAAGTTTGTTTTCACTGCTCTTGCCGTCCTGAGTATGATATTGGGTAATGTTGTCGCCCTTGCCCAAACTAGCATGAAACGGATGCTGGCTTATTCTTCCATCGGTCAAGCCGGGTTCGTCATGATTGGCTTAGTTGCAGGAACACAAGCAGGATATGCCAGCATGGTCTTTTATCTGCTGATCTACCTGTTCATGAATTTATGCGGCTTTACCTGCGTGATTCTGTTCTCCCTGCGGACAGGAACTGACCAAATTGTGGAATACTCTGGTTTGTATCACAAAGACCCACTCCTGACACTGGGGTTAAGTATTTCCCTACTGTCCTTGGGTGGTATTCCACCACTAGCCGGATTCTTCGGTAAGATTTATCTGTTCTGGGCAGGTTGGCAAGCTGGACAGTACTGGTTAGTTTTGCTGGGCTTAGTCACCACTGTCGTCTCCATCTACTACTACATCCGCGTGGTTAGGATGATGGTCGTTAAAGAAACTCATGAAATGTCTGAGGTGGTGAAAAATTATCCAGAAGTACGTTGGAATTTGCCGGGATATAGACCTTTACAGGTGGGATTGGTCGTGACATTAGTCGCCACTTCCATCGCTGGAATCTTGTCAAATCCGATATTTACTCTGGCTAACAATTCCATCGCTCATACTTCAATTTTGCAATCGACAACAGTTGTGACCACTCAAGTGAGTGCAATGAACAACGAGTAAGTTAGTCATGTGTTGGTAGCTGTGCATAAGCGCAACTACCAACAAAAGAAATCTTGTGACTCACATTCCCCAGGTAGCTCAAAAAGCGACGACAATTTTTTAAGGATTTCCTATTATTTGATTTTCTGTTGAATAAAGGTGACAACCTGAGCTAACTGTTTATTCAAACTATCTATTTCTGTTTGTATGCTGGCGATTTTTTGATTTAATATTTGAATGTCAGCAGTTGATACTCCGTTTTCACTAGAAGTTGCCGTTATTCGAGTATTTCTAGCAGATACTGCTAAGAGTTCAGCCGGTTCTTGACGGGGCTTTTTAGCCTTTGTCATTGCTGATTTGATCGCGTCAATAAGTTGCTTTTGGTCAAAAGGCTTTCCGAGAAATTCAAAATATTCAAAAGGTTCTGGGATTTTTTCCATCACCTCTTTTTTACGACCAGACATAATGATCAGAGGAATTTTTTTGAAATCTGGCTGGGATTGAATCTCCTGGAAAACTTCCCAGCCACTCACTTTAGGTAGCACGAAATCCAGCAGAATCAGACTGAGTTTTTCTTGACGGATGAAATTCAATCCTTCAAGACCATCTCTTGCTTCCAACACCTGGAAGTTGCCTTGTGGCAACATTTCTCGTACTTTTACCCGGACAACTGTAGTGTCATCGATAACTAGAATTTTATGAGTTCCCACGAGTGTTTGGTGTAATAAAAACTTTATGTTTAGAGAGTGGTTTCGCCAATTCACACACTATACTCAATCTTTTCTTGATTTAGGGGAGAGTAATTTCTCGGAGAAATAACAATATTAAATGTATTTTGTATAACTTTTTATTTCGATTTGTATCATGGTGATATTGAAGGCAATAAGGAAGAGAGAAGAAAGAATTATTGTCCATTAACTCTTCTCCCCCTCTCCCTGCCCCTAAGCGTAGTGAGTCCCTACTTGTTCACTCTCTCACTCCTATACTATTGTTTACAAAGATTTTAAATGGTTATGACTTCTTCACAAAAAGCCGAACTGAAATCTGAAATAAGAGCAATGCCTGCGTGGTTGCGTCGTTCAATAGGCAAAGCCAGCGAACTTTCTACAGTACAGCGTATTATCAAGCAGCGTCAAATTCACACGATTTGCGAAGAGGGACGCTGTCCTAACCGAGGGGAGTGCTATTCTCAAAAAACTGCAACTTTCTTACTCATGGGCGCAACATGCACCAGGTCTTGTGCTTTTTGTCAAGTCGATAAAGGTCATGCACCCATGCCTCTTGACTCTGAAGAACCGGAGAAAGTGGCACAAGCAGTGCAGCTTTTAGGATTGCGTTATGTTGTGCTGACTTCTGTCGCACGAGATGACTTGCCAGATCAAGGAGCAGGTCATTTTGTCAAGACAATGGAAACTATCCGACAGCTAAACCCAGAAACTCAAATTGAAGTATTGACACCAGATTTTTGGGGTGGTGCGGGTGCTGGACAGCAAGGTCAACGTGAGCGTATATATAAGGTAGTGAAGGCGAAACCAGCTTGTTTTAATCACAATATTGAGACGGTGCAACGGTTACAAGGACCAGTCCGCCGGGGGGCGAAGTACGATCGCTCGCTTTTTGTCCTGCAAGTCGTTAAAGAAATCGACTCTTGCATTCCCACCAAGTCAGGGTTGATGCTAGGACACGGGGAAACAGTTGAGGAAGTGATTGAGACAATGGTGGATCTTCGTAAGGTGGGGTGCGATCGCATCACAATCGGTCAGTATATGCGTCCTTCCTTGGAACATTTGCCCGTCCAAAAATATTGGACACCAGAAGAATTCGATGAATTAGGCAAGGTAGCACGAGAAATGGGATTTAGCCATGTTCGTTCTGGTCCTCTGGTTCGCAGTTCTTATCACGCAGGGGTTGACGAATAAACCATCCTGTCCGGGACTTTGTGCTACATTTTGTTTATTTTTGCTGATTTGTGCTGCAAAGTCTACAAAAATATTCTTGAAGAATCTGGCAATATATGACAGCTCTTTGGTATTTGTTAAGAAGTCTTTAAATTAGGAGAGAACACAATGACTGCTGACGCTAAGACAGCTGCTGCTAATGCTACTGCTGCAAAAGTAGGCGAAGACGTTGCTAAAAGTGGAGCTAAGCCTCCTTATACCTTTCGTGTAGGTTGGGCAGTGTTGCTACTAGCTATCAATTTCCTTGTAGCTGCCTATTACTTCCGTATTATTCAATAATTAGTTGACATCCTCCCACGGCTGCGGAAATTATGTGCCCTTGGCGCTCAGCATGAGCGTTCGCTTACGCTGATTTCCGCGCTCAAAGCCGTGGGATTGTGAATCTCACGACTTGGTTTGTCTGGTTGTGCGAGTCAGCTTAATTGGATGAGTGTGATCAACAAGATAGTGGCGGGTTTGAATCCCGCAATAATTGCATTGCTGAATTCAGAATTCTGACTCCTGTAACCGCAAGCGCACGCCCAGAGGGCTTTAGCGCAGCGTCTCCGGAGGAGATACAAAGCAGCGTGTCCGCAGGACATATTCTGAATTGTTCTTCTTACCCTACATCACGGTTATTCATACTTGCGAAGAAATATCGCGCTACATATCATTTCGTCGCAGTAGTTGTCTATTTGTACTTGTACTTACAGCAATTTTCGGGTAAATAGACCACATTGTAGGGGCGCAAGGCATTGCGCCCCTACGAAAGATTGTGGTTCAAATAGATGAAAAGCGCTGTAAAGACCAGATAAGTGGGACAAAGGGTCAAAGGTTCGGCAATGCTATCCCAAGAAAAACAAAGGAACAAAGAAAGTTCATCAAGCTGAACTTCTGCTTTGCTAATTCATTAAAAAAGCTACTTCTAAAAGGAACATTCATATCTAACCTTAAGAGGTATGTTTA
>NZ_QMEB01000186.1:0-7767 GCF_012912135.1 Brasilonema bromeliae SPC951
ATTCAAAAGAATTGGAATTTAAAAAATGAAAATATTGAAAAATTTTACATCGGTTTAGCAAACGAACTTTACAAGCAAAATAGATTACAAGAATCAGTTTATATCTACAAAGAGGCGCTTGCTGTTAATCCAAATAATGTGATTATTCATGAAAATTTAGTATACATTTTGTTACAGTGTGGGCAGATAGATGAAGCGAGCGCACAATATCTAAAAGCTATTCATCTTGAACCAAATAATGTCAAATTTTATGTAGATTTAGGAAAGATTTTTTACGTCAAAGCTCAGTTTCCAGAAGCGATTGAGGTATATAAACAGGCAATTAAACTTAACACTAATGGTGCGTCAGATGATTTAGCAGAAATACACTATTTGTTAGGATGCACGTTTTGTGAGTGTGAACGTTTTGAAAATGCGATTCAAGAATACACCCAAGCAATTAAGATTAAGCCGAAATATGCAGAAGCATATGCTAAGTTAGGAGATTGTCAATACAGGTTAAATAATTTTGTAGATGCAGCTAATAATTTACGAAAAGCAATTGCGCTCAAACCAGATAATCCAGAATTTCACTTATATTTAGGAAGGATTATTAGTAGCCAGGGCGAATATAGGGAGGCAATTGTTGAGTTTGAAAAAGCTATAGAACTCAATATCATAGATAGCACACCAGATCCAATTGTCTATACACATTATGCGTTTGCGCTATTCGCACAAAATAAACAGAAGAAAGCGAAAACTGAAATTGAGCGAGCTATCAAATTATTCCAAAAGCAAAATATGGATGATGCAGCCAAGCAAATGGAACACTTATTTGAGCAAATCAAAAAAGAAAGTAGTTGGAAAAGCTTTTTCCAACGCTTTCGCTAAATTTAGCTCGTAAAATCACATGATTTATTACCTAAGTATTTTTTTGAATAATCGATACACAGGATTGCGATTTCGAGGCAAAGTCCGGAAATTTCGATTGTTATTATTTTTTTGAACTTTCGCTTTGGCAGATTCAACAGCAATTACGGCAATTGCGGTGGTTGTCGTAATACTCAAAACTAACGTACCACTCAAAACTAATTCTTTCTTTTGACGACGCTGTTCTTGAATAACCTGCTGTGCAGCTAATTGTGCATCTTTTGTATCTTTATTGGTCCACACCCCATTTCTAGCTTTGTAACGCGATGCCAGTACTTGCTCAGCTGCATCACGCGCTGGATAAAAACTCTCTGCGGCTTCTTGAAATGTTTGGTCACTCAAGTTTTGAACCTGAGATTGACTGCGTATTTGAACCGGAAATTGACTGCTTAAATTAGGTGTTAATAATTTTGCTTGAATCTTTCTAGTAAGATCAGCCTCTAATCTTTGTTCCAGAAGATTCGCATTTTTCGGTGACATATCATTCAAAAATATTTGCACCGTCTGCTTCTGCTTGCTTTTGGACATTGCATCGCTGACAAGGTTAACTTGCTGATCGTTCGAGGGAGAGTATTGCAATGGTATAACTGGTGCTGGTTTGGGTGGTTTGGATGGTCTAACCCCCGGTGGTTTTTTTGGTCGAAATATTTGTCGTATGAATTGTTTGAGTGGTTTGAGTAGTCTACCCCACGGTAGTTTTATTGGTGGTAGTTTTATTGGTGGTAGTTTGAATCGTGGGAACTTAATACCAATAGCTGGCTGAAAACTACTCGAATGTATTGGTTTTGTTTTCGAGTTCAATAAAGTCGTAGAGTATCCATAACTAGCTTTGAGTGAATTTTTAAGGTACTTATCTAATACCAAACTCGATACTGATGACAGTGAAACATTGCCAAACAAAAGGGCAGCGAATAAAGCTTGCTTGCGTATCCGTGTCATAGTTCCATGCATCTGATAAATTTTTTTATAACTTGATGCTTCTAGCAACTAATAAGCTTGTGAACATCATAGTGAGCTTTTACAAACTCTCTGCTTGCAATTCCGGAAAATTTACTGTTTGCAATATAAATTTACTCTCGAAAATACTTAAACTATACTTGGGACAATAAACACTAAACTAAAATTTCAGTATTCGCAGTAACAAACAAATATTATCGATACTTGCTATAGGAGTAGTGACATTGACCGTTCAACTATCGCAACCTAACTTCCAACGGCTCACCCGTATCGTACAAAACTTACCCGACTTTGCCAATGTGCGCGATCGCCGTCGTTTAGTTGCAGGTGCATTGCAAGGTGCAGCCCAAGCCGATGTTATCATGGCGCGGTTAGATTTGGATGGTTCGCCGATGGGCGTTTCTGTGGAGGTGGTGCGGTTTTTCTGCCAATTTGGACGAGTTGCTTACGATAAAGAAGCTCTTGCTGTCTTCCTCAACTATATTCAGCCCTTCACTGGGGATGAGGATAAGGATTTTATAGTAGAACTATTTCAGAATTACCCGCTTGATGTTCCAGCCAGTCCTAGCCGTGGAATTAACAATTGGAGGGGAATGGATAGTACGGCTGATATCAAAGAAAAGATTATTGGGGAAAATACGTTACGCGATATCTACATTTTAAACTTGGCTTTAGAAGCATCAAAAGCTGTGGTTCGTATCCGCACTCCCGAAGGTTTGGGTACGGGGTTTATGATTGCACCTGATTTACTCATGACGAACAATCACGTCATCCAAAGTCAGGAAGTAGGAGACAAAAGTAATTTTAGCTTCAACTACCAACTCGATATTAATGGTAAAGAATGCCCAACACAGATTATTGGAGCTTTACCAAATGGTGCTTTTTACACTAACAAAGAACTAGATGTTACAGTAGTAACCCTGAAAGATGTCCCCAACTTCGGCAAACCCTTAATCTTCAAAAGTAAGTTGATGCGACGAGATGAACGTGTAGCAATCATTCAGCATCCCGGCGGACATTTGAAGAAAATCTCCATACAGAATAACTTTGTCGCCTACGCCGACAATCAAGTATTGCAATATACTACAAGTACAGAACCAGGTTCATCAGGATCACCTGTTTTCGATGATGATTTTCTAGTGGTTGGTATTCACCATAGCGGTGGGATGCTTCCGGAACCAAGTACGCAGCGAAGGTATTTACGTAATGCGGGGACGAGTGCAGTAGCACTCTTAAATGACTTGAAAAACAACGCACCAGAAATTTATGCTCGTTTAGCGATATAGTTAGCCGATGACGATAAGTAGCGAGTTACTGAATTTTTAACTATTACTCGTTCTGAATCAAGTATATTTGGCGAGAATTGTCCAGTTGTGTGTAACTTTGGGTAGGCTTTATATAACGGTTTTGACGAACTTTCACCCTCACCCACAACGCTACAATCAAACCAAACCCGAAAAAGTCTTGGCGTTCAAAGATTATGGTAGCCATCACCCAACAACCCCAAAAAATGACTGCCGAGGAATATCTCGAATGGGAACTTCAGCAAGACATTCGCTACGAATACATTAACGGCGAAGTTTTTGCCATGACAGGTGTTACAATTCCCCACAATGACATTGCACTTAACTTTTACACTACCCTACACCCACATCTGCGTTATAGAGGTTGTCGAGTGAATGTGTCAGACGTGAAAGTACAACTCAGTGCCCAAAGCCAGTACTACTATCCTGATGTTATCGTCAGTTGCGACCCTCAAGACCTCAATGCCCGCAAATTTATTCAGTTTCCTAAACTCATTGCGGAAGTCCTCTCACCAGGTACAAGCGGCAAAGATAGAGGTGATAAATTCACTGATTATCTTAAAATCCCCACTTTGCAAGAGTATATCTTGATTGACTCTGAAAAAATCTCCGTTGAGCGTTTCTGTCGGGGAGAGGGAAGAATGTGGCTTTATTATCCCTACACTGCTGAAGATATTATCACTCTATCAAGTATTGAATTTGAGTTTCCGATTGAATTGCTATATGAAGGTGTTGCATTTGAAACAGAAGCATAACAAGCACGGTAAACTGGTTCAATTGACTAATATAATTAAGCCCAGCTTTCCTTGAAAAATAGTCCTATGCCTTCATTTTTATTAGAAGTTGGTACAGAAGAACTCCCTGCAAGTTTCCTGAGTAGCGCTATCTCGCAGTGGAAATCTCGCATTCCTCACACTCTGGAAGAAAACAGCCTGACTTACGATGCTGTGGAAGTTTACGGAACTCCCCGCCGCTTAGCGGTACTCATCAAAGGTTTACCCTCGCAGCAAGCGGATCGCGAAGAAGAAATTAAAGGTCCCCCCGCACAAGCAGCATTTAAAGATGGGAACCCAACACCAGCAGCACAAGGCTTTGCTAAAAAGCAAGGTGTGGAAGTCTCTGCGTTGGAAGTTCGCCCTACTGAAAAGGGAGATTTTGTCTTTGTCCGAAAAGTGACTCGCGGTCGTCCAGTTGCTGAGATAATAACAGAACTTGTTCCTCAATGGATTTTCAAACTCGAAGGAAAGCGGTTGATGCGTTGGGGTGATGGAGATAAGACATTTTCTCGTCCCATCCGCTGGTTAGTCGCTTTGTTGGATGAGGCGGTGCTACCAATTGAATTGGATAATGGTTCCGAGACGGTAAAGAGCAATCGCATCTCTCAAGCTCATCGTGTCTTACATCCAGAACCCATCACCATACCCAACGCGACTGATTATGTCACCACGCTTCGCTCTGCTTCTGTTGTGGTTGATACGGATGAACGGGTAAATACCATTACGCAGCAAGTCAAAGAATCGGTACAAAAGTTAGGCGGTTATGCAGAAATTTACCCAGATTTATTGCAGGAAGTCACAAATCTTGTAGAATTTCCCTCAGCTGTTATTGGTAAATTTGAATCAGAGTTTTTGAACTTGCCTACAGAGGTGATTACCACTGTGATGGTAAGTCATCAGCGTTATTTTCCTGTGTTCCAAAGTTCAAACACCAAAGACTTACTACCAAATTTTGTCACAATCTCGAACGGTGATCCCACAAAATCAGACATCATTGCTGTAGGAAATGAAAGAGTTATCCGCGCACGTTTAGCCGATGGTCGCTTTTTCTACGATGCTGATTTAGAAAAACCTTTGGAAAGCTTTTTACCTCAATTGGAAACCGTCACTTTCCAAGAGGATTTAGGTTCGCTACTGAAGAAAGTCAACCGCATTTGCAAAATTGCCGAACAAATCACAGAACAGTTGCAATTAAGCGAAAAAGAACGCGAAAACATCCAAAGAGCAGCTCTTTTATGTAAAGCTGATTTGGTCAGTCAAATGGTGTATGAATTCCCGGAATTACAGGGAGTTATGGGACAAAAATATGCTCTTGCAAGTGGAGAAGAGGAAGCAGTTGCAACGGCAATTTTTGAACATTATTTACCTCGTTCGGCAGATGACATATTACCCGAAACTTTGACAGGACAAGTTGTCGGTTTGGCAGACAGACTTGACACATTAGTCAGCATCTTTGGATTGGGGATGATACCCACGGGTTCTTCTGACCCCTTCGCTTTGCGACGGGCAGCAAATGCAGTCGTGAATATTACATGGACAGCCCATCTACCTATCAATCTACAACAGTTACTGGAAAAAGTTGCGACAGATTTTGCGAGTGAATATCACAAAGATAGAAATCAATTAGTTGCTGGGTTAGAAGAATTTTTCTTGCAACGCATCCGTACTTTACTGCAAGAAGAAAAACACATTGACTATGACTTAGTGAATGCTGTGTTGGGAGAAAACGACCGGGAATATACAGAAAGGGCGTTGAAGGATTTATTGGATGTGGGCGATCGCGCAACTTTCCTGCAAAAAATCCGCGCCAATGGTACATTAGATAACATCTACGAAACCGTGAATCGTTCCACTCGTTTAGCGGCTCAAGGAGATTTGGATACAAAACAACTTGACCCCAAAGCGATCGTTCGTAAAGAACTCTTCCAAAAATCATCAGAGGAAGCATTTTACAATGCGATTGTGGAATTAGTGCCACAAACTCAAGCTGCACAACAGTCACGAGATTATGGACAGCTAGTCACAGCATTAGAGCAAATTACCCCCACCGTTAGCAACTTTTTTGACGGTGCAGAAAGCGTTTTAGTCATGGATCCCAATCCAGAAATCAAACGCAATCGGTTAAATTTGCTCGGATTACTTCGTAACCATGCCCGTGTTTTAGCGGATTTTGGTGCGATAGTAAAAAATTTGTAGCATCAGTAAAAAAAAGTTGTGTGATTTTTGCAAATAAACGCTACCATAATGGTGCTTAACCAGGGACCTCTGCCACAGTCTATGCCCACTATGCCCAAAGCCCACGTCATTGGATTAGGAAAGTCCGGTATTGCTGCGGCGAGATTGTTGAAACGAGAAGGTTGGGAGGTGGAACTCAGCGATCGCAACACCTCTCTTGACCTTCTAAATCAACAACAAGAACTTGCCACAGAGCAAATTACTGTTAAATTGGGGTATTCTCTAGAACTCAGTGATTCAGACTTACCTCAATTGATAGTAGTTAGTCCTGGTGTGCCTTGGGATATACCCGTGTTAATTCAGGCACGAGAATTGGGTATTAAAACCATCGGCGAGATGGAACTCGCTTGGCAGCATTTGCAATCCGTCCCCTGGGTGGGAATTACAGGCACAAACGGTAAAACCACTACCACAGCCTTAATTGCCGCAATTTTTCAACAAGCAGGATTAAACGCTCCCGCCTGCGGTAACATTGGCTACGCTGCCTGCGAAGTTGCCTTGTCTGTGGAGAATGGAGGACGTATCAATTCAAAATCGCGTAGCGTTGCGAGCAAAGCGACGCAATCTCAAAATTCAAAATTAGAAGTCTCTCCCTCATCCCCCGCATCATCTGACAATCAAATAGACTGGGTGATTGCAGAGGTCAGTAGCTATCAAATAGAATCATCTTCTTCTCTTGCGCCTCGCATCGGTGTATGGACAACTTTCACACCAGATCACCTCAGTCGCCATAAAACCTTAGAGAACTACTACAACATCAAAGCGCATCTGCTGCGTCAGTCTCAGTTGCAAGTGTTTAACGGTGATGATCCATATTTAAGGAAAGTCGGTGCAAGTGATTGGTTTGACGCCTATTGGACAAGTGTCAAAGGTAAAGATAATTTAATCGGTTCTCAAGGCTATTACATTGAAGATGGCTGGGTTGTAGAAAAGTTGAATGCAAACTCTCAACCAGAAAGAATTGTGGAAGTTTCCGCTTTACGGATGGTGGGAGAACACAATCAGCAAAATTTACTGATGTCAGTTGCAGCGGCGCGTTTAGGGGGAATTGATCAAGATGCTATTGTTCGCGCTGTAAATGAATTCCCTGGTGTTCCCCATCGTTTAGAACACATTTGTACTTGGGAAGGCATTGATTTCATTAACGACAGCAAAGCCACGAACTACGACGCTGCTGAAGTTGGTTTAGTCTCAGTCAAAAGTCCGGTTATATTAATTGCTGGTGGTGAAGCCAAAGCGGGTGATGACACTAACTGGATCGCAAAAATTAAAGACAAAGCCGCCTGTGTATTGCTGATCGGCACTGCTGCACCTGCTTTTGCTAAAAGATTGCAAGAAGAAGGATATGAGAATTACGAAATTGTAGAAACAATGGAAAAAGCTGTTCCGAAATCAGCAGAATTAGCAAAACATTATCAAGCATCTGTGGTGCTTTTATCCCCAGCTTGTGCGAGTTTCGACCAATACGCCAATTTTGAACAAAGGGGCGACCATTTTCGGCAGTTGTGTTTGGAGTTAGTAAAGATTATCAATTAGAAATTAAGTTATAGTTTTTAGTGCAATTAAGCTTATAAAGATGACTTGCA
>NZ_QMEB01000186.1:7777-13692 GCF_012912135.1 Brasilonema bromeliae SPC951
GACAGAGAAGCGATTGATCTCATGTCCGGATGAATACTTATAAAAAACGAATCACCTCACCCCACTCGCTAGCCCTCCTTTGAATTTTGAACTTTGAATTCCCCTCTGGGGCAGGGGGTGATATCATGTCCGGTAAATTACTTATGATATGTCATTGCGAACGCAGCGATAGCGGAGTGAAGCAATCGCAAGGTGTTGGATTGCTTCGCTTCGCTCGCAATGACAACTATTCAACCGGACATGATATGAGGTCTTTTTATTGTAAGTCATGAGACGAACTTGATATGATCTGAGATCTTGCACCATCCTCAACAAGACTAGAAAAACCGGGTAACTGAGCCGAGAAATCAAGGGTGAGGTGATTGTATGAGTTGCAAGAAACCACAGGTTTGAAGCTGGTGCAAGATGTCAGTTAAGGGGAAATGTGCTGTTTGGGTTGGGTAAATCCTGAACCTCGTCCGGAGCATCGCAAAAGTTTTCGGTCTATTGACAGGACAATTGCATAACTTAACTATCTCAAGCCTATCAAGAATATAGAGATACTCTGTTAAATCAACTTTTATCAATGCTTAAGTCCTAATACTATGATAACAATAGCCGGAAGCAGGAACTGTACCTACCCTGTGAAGTCCATGAAATGGATGCTAACAATCGCTCTGATTTTGAGCAGCCTCACCTATTATCCAGCAAAGGTAACAGCCCAAACTCAACAACCAGCAACGACCAAGCAGCTTGTACAACCAACCAAAGGTGGGATTTCACCTCAACAACGTACCTCTCAACCAGTTTTTGTTTTCCCAAAAACACCCGTACGGTTAAGTCCTGTATCTGGACGTAGACGAGGAATGGGTAGCCGGGGTAATTGTCCTGCGGTTCAAACTGCACTCACTGCCTTAATACCGTTGCGAGAGGAACAAAAGGTTAGCAAACAGACAGACAAATCAATTTCGGGGATTGTGGGGGGACTAACCACCTCTGAACGACCAACGTTTTGGTTTTATGTTCCTTACACTCAGGATTTAGCGAACTCAAGTGGTGAGTTTATCTTACAAGATAGTGCGGGAAACGATATTTCTAAAAATGCGATCGCACTACCTCCAAAGCCTGGTGTTATAGGTGTTTCTCTTCCATCCAATACATCCTTGCAAGTAGGGAAAACATATCGCTGGTATTTAAAAGTCCGTTGCAATCAACAACAAACAGCCAGTGTTCCTATTTATGTAGAAGGAGACATTCAAAGAGTGAATTTGGATTCTCGTGTGATGCAGCAACTGGAAGCAGCAGTTGATCCCGCGCAAAAGGTTGCAATCTATGCGGCTAATGGTATTTGGTTTGATTCTCTGACTATGTTGGCACAACTGCGCCAGAAGAATCCTAATGATGCATCTGTTGCTGAAGATTGGCAAAGTTTATTGAGATCTGTCAACTTGGATAATGTTGCTACGGCTCCTCTGGTGAAATAACAGTAAACAGTTATCAGTTAAAACTTGATTCAAATGATAAGTTGGTCAACATAAAAAACGTAAAATCTAGAAACCCGGTAACTTCTGCGAAACCGGGTTTCTGACACCACGCATTTTATGTTTCATTTGGTGGTTTTACTTAACTGTTTCTCTACAACCAATTACCAACTAATACATAAGGTGCCCAGTTAAGAGGACGAGTGTATTCAGTACCAGACAGCAGCTTTAATTGAGCTTCGCGTAAAGCTTCTGCTGTAGTTTTACCAGTTGTTAACTGACGGTAGAATTCACTAATAAACAAAGCAGTGGAGTCATCCCCAATCTGCCATAAGGACGCTAGAGTACTCCGCGCCCCAGCTCGAATAGCAACTCCCGCTAATCCCAATGCAGCACGGTTATCTCCTGCTGCTGTTTCGCAAGCACTCAGAACCAGTAATTCAATTGGCTGTGTTCGTTTTTGCTCTCTACTTTTGAGCAAGCTATCTAATTGACTTACATTGATACGTCCATCGGCTGCTAAGATGAAAGTGTCTTTTGCTTTAGAGCTAAATTGTCCGTGAGTTGCCAGGTGAACAACTCTAAAAGGTTGGGCGTTAATCGTTTTTCCTAAAGTTGTACTTTTGAAATTTTCATCTAATAATGTCGTTGTCGATATGCCCGATTGCTGAATCAATTTCAATTCAACCTTAACGTTAGGAAGCGATGCAAACTTTTCATTCTTTGGTGGTTGCGAGAGTCCTCCAGCAAGAGCGTTTAATCTTTCCTGCGCTAGAGGTTTGGGGGTAAACAGTTGCAATCCTGGGCTAATGGCGATCGCGTACTTCTGAACTAAATACAATGCGCCATCATACAATGCAGACACTGGGATGTTTCGTAGTGATCCGTCTGGGATAAAGACTAAAGTATTAACTTTACTTTTTTTGAGTTCACCTTCAACTGGTTTAATTAACCAATCATAAAGCTGCTGGGAAACCACTTGAAATTTCTTAGTAGCATCAGGTTCGACTATCGTCTCTCGCATTTTTGTAATGACTTGCTCTACTTCCTGACGCTTCACCACAGAAGTTTTATGTATCAAAGGTTGGTTGGGAAGTTTGAGGATAACTTCTAATTGGTTATCTAGAATAATCGGGTAAAAAATGGCAGTATTAGGATTATCACGGTCTACCACTTTGTCTAATACCACAAATTGGTTACTCAAGCAAGCTTGCCGAAAAAAATTGTCCAGTTCTGCTAGTTGCAAGGCTTCAATTCGCCTGCGAACTTTATCCAAATCAGGCTTTCCTTGTCCTTTCTGTTGTAAAAGTAGCTCTACTGACTGCCGATAAATAGGTTCTACACTATCACGAAAATTAAACTGAACCTCTCGGTTAACTACTACTAAGTCACTGCGGAGAGACTGAAGGCTTGCCACTGCGCTATCATAAGCAGCTATAGCTCCCTCAATATTTCCTTGTGCTTTGAGCAAGCGTCCCAACTGCCACTCCCAACGATAAGCTATATCTGAAGCCAAGATTTTTTGAGCGATAAACAATGCTTGCTGCGTCAAATTTTGCGCTTCTTGCCATTGACTGTTTTGCTCGTAGACTTCTGCTAAACTGCCAAGTGCATAGGATTGAGCACGCTCCGAGCCTATGGTTTTAGCTTGTTGAACGCTGGTTGCTAAAATCTCGGCTATATCTCTTTTGTTACCAAATTTGGTTATAGTGCGAGCAAAGTTGACACGTGTGTAAATACCAGCTTGATTTGTAGGTAGAGTTGCTAATTGAGATTGGATTGTTGGGATTAGTAGAGACGTTGTATCTGAAAGTTCTAGATCTGCTGTATTCTTATTCTCGACAAGCAAGCTCAGTTGATTGATTTGGGCTTGAACTTTGGTGAGTGGGTTTGGCGCAATTAAAGCTGCTTTTTCATAGTGAGCGATCGCATTTTTTCTATTACCATTAGCTCTAGCAGTATTACCAAGAGAAAATTCTATCACACTAATTTCTTGGGGCAGTTGCAGACGTTGAGCAATTTCTAAGCTTTGTTGTAAGTTTTTCTGGGATTGTTCTAAGTCACCTGATTGTTGCTGGGCATTACCAAGGGTGCGCAAAGCTGTTACTTTTTCAAGTGAGTCAGGTTGGGTTTGTAACTGTCGGGAGACTGTATTCAATATGTCTAAGCTACGGCGGTAAAAACCAGAAACTCGTAAAGCTTGTGCTTGATTGATACGGCTGCGCGTCACTCCAGTATTATATTG
The DNA here is from genome assembly GCF_012912135.1 of Brasilonema bromeliae SPC951. GTDB lineage: Bacteria > Cyanobacteriota > Cyanobacteriia > Cyanobacteriales > Nostocaceae > Brasilonema > Brasilonema bromeliae. The sequence goes on from NZ_QMEB01000186.1 coordinate 11,483, forward strand.
TTTACCTAAGCGCTTCCAAATTTCTTCTGCTTGCTGTGATGTTTTTAGAGATACATCTGCCTGTCCCTGTGCCAGTTGCAGTCCAGCTTGAATTTCTAGAGTTTGTGCTAGAACTTCTAGTAATTCTGACTTGGGATTGTTGACATTTAACTTTTGATTGTTCTCATCCCAGCCAAGTAGATTTAAGCTGGTATTAATAGCTTTTGACGCTTCTTTCCATGAGCCGAGTTGCTCTAAGGCTAGAGAGAGATTTGTGAGTGCTGCGGCTTGTGGGAGGCGATCGCCTTCTCGTTGATAGATGCGGACAGCTTGTTGTAAAACAGTTACCGCTTCAGCAAACCGTCCAGATTGATAAAACCTTTCTCCTTGAGAGACAAGCTGCTGTGGTGTAGTGGTTGGGGGTTTGGTGGTTTGAGTGTGAAAGTTGTCTACTGAATTTGTCTGGGGTTGTTTGGCGAATGTGCTGGGGATAATAGTTAGGGAAAAAGCAAGGGTAAATAGGACTACATGAGTTAGCGCAAATCTAATGAGTCGCTTGGTCAGTGCAAATGGATGCATATTTCATACCTTAGCGAGATGCAGGACAAAAAGCAGGTATTTGCTAAAAGCTGTGGGGGTTGATTGATTTTTGGGTATCTGAGATCTTGCACCATTATGAGTCAACCGCTAATACTTAGATTAAATAGTGCTTAAATATAACTCAAAGACAAGTTCCAGTTGTAGTCCATTTTAATGGACTTCGCCTATTAGCCTGGGACTTCCAGTCCTAGGCGGACGAGAACGGAGTGAAATAAGATATAATGATTTTTGACATTTTTTGACCAGGTGCAAGATATAAGGTATCTGAAAAAATAACCTCAGTCAAAAACGGGACTGGGGCATATAGTTAGTCAATGTCATCTTGAATCTCGAATAAGCACTCGTCATTCAAGCTACGCTGAATCCAGTATATTGTCGTTTATAGGGAGCGATGAGACCCGGAACAATGTCTTCTGTTGGAACCCCCATAAGGACGAGTTCCTCAGCGAGATCTACTTCAGTCAAGTTCTGTTGAATCCAAATCTTGCCATCTTTAATGTCAAAATGGATGATGCACCGATAAATTCGGTCAAGCTGACGCCAGCCTACACTCATCCATTGATAATGATCTCGCTCTGTATCGAATATCAGTTGAACCTCCACATCACTATTAGATGTGTTGTCAGCATATTTTGTAAGTAGACTTTGAACAAATTGTCGATACTGTTCTATTTTTGCCATTGCACGAAGATTTGGAAACAATAGTAAGGTTCAACTCATGAAAAGGAGAAACAAAAATGACTCAAGCCTTACACAAACTAGTAACATTTGAAGAATTTGCAAAATGGAAACCGGAAGATGGACGCTATGAATTGCATGATGGAGTCATCGTTAAAATGCCGCAGCCATTAGGAGGACATGAGGAAGTTACAGGTTTTTTGGTCAGAAAACTGAGTGTAGAATTTGACCGATTAAATCTGCCGTACTTCATACCCAAAACAGCATTAGTTAAACCACCAGATCAGGAATCAGCTTACTCACCAGATGTGCTGGTAGTAAACCAAAGTAATTTATCATCAGAACCCCTATGGAAAAAAGAATCGACTTTAATTTATGGTGCTTCAATTCCGCTCGTTGTGGAAGTTGTTAGTACTAACTGGCGTGACGATTACTTTAAAAAACGTGGGGAATATGAAGGAATTGGCATTCCTGAATATTGGATTGTAGACTATTTAGCATTGGGGGGTAAGCAGTTTATTGGCAACCCCAAACAACCAACAATTTCTATTTACCACTTAATAGACGATGAATATCAAGTTACTCAATTTAGGGGAGATGACCGCATCCAGTCGCCAACATTTCCTGAGTTTAACTTGACTGCACAACAGATTTTTAACTAATTCGCCTTTCGGTCAAGCGAACTGATATTAGCGAGATGGAGGACAAGAAGCAGGAGTTTGCCAAGAACTGTGAGGAGTGACACCAGGTGCTTGCGCCACGAGTTCTATATTTCCATTCTTATCGACTATCCAACCAGTAGCTTCCACAATTTGAGTTGTCGCAGCAGCAACTTTAGTACTATTTGAGACTGCTGTTGGTTGTGGGGAAATTGTTGTTTTAGCTGAGTTTGCTGGTTTTGGTCTTAATCTCACCCAGGCTGATAGAGTGCTTGTATCTTGTAATGGTTCAGT
>NZ_QMEB01000187.1 GCF_012912135.1 Brasilonema bromeliae SPC951
ACTCTATGTCCACCTTACCAGAGTTTGTGGTTCAATTACCTGAAAATTGCTGTAATTATGAGGGTTTTTAAAATTACAGAAATCTTGTAGAGACGTTGCATGCAACGTCTCTACAAATCATCAAAATTAATGACATAGACCACCAGAGTCTCCTAAATGTCATATTTTGTATGGTGGCGAAAGGTTCATCTACCGACTAAAACTATAAATCTTCTGCGTGCCTAATTGCTCACAACAAATAGACGAAGGTAATGTCCCCACAGGGAACGTCTGTCTATCCAATTGCACTTGTAAGTTTGTCAGAGGATCAACACCAGGCGAAATCAAAAATTCTAGCTTTTGGATGTAAGGCAAAGCCACGAGTTCATCCAAAATTTGGCTAATCGCTTGCGCGTAAGGATGACCTTTGTGCTTATACCAATCATCTGTTGCAACGTTCGCTTGGTCAAAACCTAAGTGCACAATTAAGGATGGCTTATCAAACAGGGCGATCGCCAAAGGACGTGCTTCTTCCTGTAACAATAAGTCATGACTTTTCGCTAAATGTCGCAGTTTCTCTAACCGTTCGTAGCGTTCCGTCACCGCTTCAGGATCATCTTGCCAATTGATCGCCACTGTTAACAAAAAAGTCTGTAACAGCATATGACCCAGCTTTTTCGCCTTGGTTGTCAGGTAATAGGAATTGTAGTCGTTTGCCTCAATCAACAATGGCACGCGATCCACAACTTCCAACTTATAACCTTTTAACCCTGCAATTTTACGGGGATTATTGGTAATCAGGCGAATCTTATGTACTCCCAAATCCATGAGCATCTGTGCTCCCATACCATAGTCTCGCAAATCGGCGGGGAATCCCAAACGCTCATTCGCTTCTACGGTATCTAGTCCCATATCCTGCAACGAGTAAGCTTTCAATTTGTTAACCAGCCCGATTCCTCGTCCTTCTTGCCGCAGGTAAACAACGACACCTTGCCCCGCATTTTCAAGCATTTTCAGTGCTGCTTGCAACTGCATCCGACAGTCACAGCGTAAAGAACCCAAAGCATCTCCAGTCAGGCATTCGGAATGCATCCGCACCATCACTGGGTTATCTCCAAATTCAGCAGGATTACCCTTGACAACTGCAACGTGTTCTGTATTATCCAGAGTATGGCGATAAGCGTAAATTTGGAAACGACCAAACTGGGTGGGTAAGTCAGCAACAGTTTCACGCTTGATCAGGCGATCGTGCTGGAGGCGGTAACTGATTAAGTCCGCGATGCTGATAATTTTAAGATTATGATGCTTAGCATACTGAATTAACTGAGATAGCCGCGCCATCGAACCGTTGGGGTTTTGAATTTCACAAATGACGCCAGCAGGGTATAATCCAGCTAGTCGAGCTAAATCAACAGCAGCTTCGGTATGTCCTGCCCGTTTGAGTACGCCTCCTTCCTTGGCACGAATGGGGAAAATATGACCAGGACGACGCAAATCTGAAGGTTGTGTTGCTGGGTTGATAGCAACTTGGATCGTGCGGGCGCGGTCTTCAGCCGAGATCCCAGTACTTACCCCTAGGTGAGGTCCAGCATCAATACTCACCGTGAAAGCAGTTTGGTTGGTGTCGGTGATGTTGGTCACCATCAATGGTAAATCTAACTCATCGAGGCGATCGCCCGTCATTGCCAAACAAATCAGCCCCCTGGCCTCTACTGCCATGAAATTAATAATGTCAGGAGTAGCAAATTGGGCAGCACAAATCAAATCGCCTTCATTTTCTCGATTTTCATCGTCTACCACCACAATTTGGTGACCAGCTTTCAAGTCAGCCAAGGCGGCATCAATCGAATCAAATTCAAAGGTTTGGTTTGAAGTGGTGTTAAGCTGCGACACAGAGGAATTCCAGCTATCTAACGTAATTTTTTTTTACAAATGCTTGTCTTCTGATTGTAGCTCTTCTAGAGACTATATAAGCATTTCATAGCCAAGATTCGATAACATACCGATAAATACCTGCGGCTGAAGTTGGATTTTATGATAACTGAGTGCAGCAAGAACTAAACAGCAATAAGTCTTTAATAGAAAAATTCTGATAAAGACGGGTTGACCTATTCAAAAAGGATTTACAAGTTATGGGCAATTCTAGACGCGTAAGAGTTGGGATTGTTGGCGCGTCAGATTACGGCGGAGTACAGTTAGTGCGACTACTGATGGATCATCCAGAAGTGGAACTTGTTTACTTAGGTGAGCATAGTAGCGCGGGAAAATCGTTTGCAGATCTCTACCCACATTTAGCTCACATAGTTAACCAACCGATAGAGGCTGTAGAACCAGAAACCATTGCTGAGCGTTGTGAGGTGGTGTTTCTGTCTCTACCAAATGGATTGGCTTACAAAATCGCTCCGCAATTGTTAGAACTCGGATTGATAGTACTGGATTTGAGTGCAGACTATCGCTTTAAGGATTTGACAACTTATACAAACTGGTATGGTGCCCAGAGAACAGATCTTGCAACAGCAGCCACAGCAGTTTATGGATTACCAGAATTGTATCGCGATCGCATTAGCGAAGCACAACTGATTGCCTGTCCCGGCTGCTATCCCACCGCTAGTCTTCTGGCACTTTCACCACTCCTCAAGCAAGGGCTAATCGTGCCAGAAACAGCTATTATTGATGCCAAATCAGGCACTTCTGGCGGTGGGCGTCAAGCAAAAGTCAATATGTTGCTTGCTGAGGCAGATAACTCCTTTGCCGCTTACAACGTCGTCCGTCACCATCACACCCCAGAAATCGAGCAGATTTGTAGTGAATTAGCAGGACACGAAGTCACCATCCAATTTACACCACACCTCGTGCCTATGGTGCGCGGCATCTTAGCAACGGTGTATGCGACACTACGTGACCCTGGTTTAGTACGAGATGATTTAATCACTATTTATAAAGCCTTCTACCGTAACTCTCTTTGGGTTAAAGTCTGTGAACCAGGCGTTTATCCCCAAACAAAATGGGCTTGTGGCAGTAATCTTTGTTACATAGGAATAGAAGTTGACCCGCGCACTGGACGTGTGATTGTCATGTCAGCAATTGATAACCTGATCAAAGGACAGGCGGGTCAAGCTATCCAGTGTCTCAACATCATCATGGGCTGGGATGAGACACTGGGGTTGCCGAAGTTGGGGTTTTATCCATGATTGGGGATAAGGGGACAAGCTATGGCGTACACACATCTTGCGCTTTTCACCTCACCCTCGCTTTTAGCTTCGCAAAAATCTTTCCCTCTCCGAAATCGCGGAGAGGGATGCCCGACAGGGCAGGGTGAGGTTCCGAACCGAGTGCATCTCCCACCAGAAGTAATCCAAGACAATATATATTATGGGCATTTTTAATGTTTAATTGTCTATGAGCAACTTGCCTCTGTACATCCCCGCAAACCTGAAAGTCTCCGAAGAGCAATTCGTACTCCTCGCTGCTGCTAACCGAGACGTACAGCTAGAACTAACTGCCACAGGAGAATTAATTATCATGCCCCCTACGGGAGGAAATACAGGTAAGCGCAATATAGATATTGAAGGACAACTTTGGTTTTGGAACCGCCAATCCAAACTTGGTATTGCTTTTAACTCCTCAACCGCTTTCCGACTTCCCAATGGTGCAGAACGTTCTCCCGATGCAGCTTGGGTGACTCAAGCCAGATGGGATGCATTAAAACCAGAAGAACAAGACTCCTTTCCACCCATGAGTCCAGATTTTGCGATTGAATTACCTTACATAAGTGACAATATGGAACCGCTACGCAAAAAAATGCAAGAATACATTGATAATGGATTGCGTCTGGGTTGGTTAATTGATACAAAAAATAAAAAAGTAGAAATTTATCGCGCCTTACAGCCAGTGGAAGTGTTGAATAATCCAACAAGCTTATCAGGAGAAGATGTTTTACCTGGGTTTGTTTTAGATTTACAAGTTGTGTTTAGTTAGCATAAGCAAAATTGGGATGCTCCCTGGCGGTTAGAAACCGCGCCTACACAAACTAAGTCTGCCTCCGCAGACTAGAACACCAATTCAGTATTCACCAATTGTGATAAAAAACCCGGTCTCTTCTCATTGAGATAACGAAATATCAGTCTAGCGCCAGCAACAGAAACCGGGTTTTTGGCATTAATGATAAGTCTTTGTGATATACTACCCTTTTTTGGATACCACACAAAAAATATTTCCAAAAAAGATTCACAAAATTTAGCAAAAATTAAGGCAATCAGTGGGGGCTTGAACCACCACTGATTAAAAAGGTTAATTCGGTCCTAATCCCACAGCACCAGCATAAACAGCGAGTTCGCCCAATTCATCCTCAATGCGTAGCAAACGGTTGTATTTTGCTACTCGTTCGCTGCGACACAGAGAACCCGTTTTGATTTGACCTGCGCGGGTGGCGACGGCTAAGTCGGCAATTGTTGTGTCTTCTGTTTCGCCAGAACGATGGCTAATGACTGAGCGAAAACTGTTGCGAGTCGCCAAGTCAATTGTTTGCAAAGTTTCTGTCAACGAACCAATTTGATTGAGTTTAATCAAAATCGCGTTAGCAGCTTTGAGTTCGATTCCTTTTTGCAAGCGCGTGACGTTGGTTACAAATAAGTCATCACCTACCAACTGCACGCGAGAACCTAGCTTTTGGGTGAGTAATTGCCAATTTTGCCAATCTTCTTCGTGCAAGCCATCTTCAATTGAGACAATGGGGTATTGGTCAACCAGTTGCGCGAGATAATCAACAAACTCACCCCCAGAGTGAGGTTTACCGTCGTAGACATACTGCCCATCTTTGTAAAACTCACTCGCCGCAACATCCAACGCCAAAGCGACTTGTTCTCCTGGTTTATAGCCAGCTTTCTCAATCGCTGCAACCAACAATTCCAGCGCCACCTGATTCGATTCCAAATTAGGAGCAAAACCGCCTTCATCCCCAACACCAGTCAGTAAACCTTTTTCATCCAACACCTGACTTAGGGTAGCAAACACCTCCGCGCCCCAGCGCAACGCTTCTCGGAAAGAAGACGCCCCAATCGGGACAACCATAAACTCTTGAAAATCTACGTTATTGGCTGCATGAGCACCGCCGTTAATCACGTTCATCAGCGGTACGGGTAATAAATTCGCCAGTGGACCACCTAAATAGCGATAAAGGGGAATTCCCAAAGACTCAGCCCCGGCTTTGGCTGCTGCTAAAGAAACCGCTAGAATCGCATTAGCACCAAGATGGGATTTATTGGAGGAACCATCTAAGGCAATCATCGTGCGATCGAGTAGTTCCTGGTTGAGGGCATCCAAGTTTATCAACTTTGGAGCAAGTGCTTCTTTAACATTTTGCACCGCCTTGAGTACGCCCTTACCCCCATAACGTGCTTTATCCTTATCCCTCAGTTCGTGCGCTTCAAAAGTGCCAGTAGACGCACCACTGGGAACCTGCGCCAATCCTATCGCACCATTGACCAAATGCACTTCTGCTTCAATTGTTGGTCTACCCCGAGAGTCAAGGATTTCACGGGCAACAATAGCTTCGATCGCAGTGTCAAACATCTGTTCTTCATCCTTTGTTTAGCGTGCGTTCTTTCTGCCGTTTACAAAAAGTTAAATGGCTCATCCGACCATCTAGCATATGCCTTCCGTGGAGTTTATGCGCTGAGGTTAACGAAGATTTCCACTGGGTTTGGGGGATCAGGAGAATAAGGAGAACATATTCTAGCACACTCTGTTACTCCCTCCCTCACTCCCTTATCCTCCTCAATTTTTTTGCATCTACCCTGCAAATATGTATATCCCTTAACAAGAGAAAAAGACAATGACCCAAAAGAAAACTGACCCTTACCCAGCTTTGATGGAAATTCCTGCCGGATATCTCAATATTATGGGCTATATCGATGAATCAGAGGTGAATGGTCCTGGGTGTCGTGCTGTTGTTTGGGTGCAGGGGTGTTTGCGGGAGTGCCCAGGTTGTTTTAATGTTGAGTCCTGGTCATTTGAAATGAATCAACTTATATCAATTGACAGCCTTGCAGAGAAAATTTTGAGCAATCCTCGCAACCAAGGAGTGACATTTTCTGGAGGAGAACCTTTTTGGCAAGCCCCTGCACTGGCTGTTCTTGCTTCTAAGATCAAAGCGGGTGGACTGAATGTGATGTCTTTTTCTGGGTTTACTCTAGAACAGTTACAATCTCAACATGCCCCAGCTGGCGCTCAAGATTTGTTGCAGCAGTTGGACATTTTAATTGATGGTCCATATATCCAGTCACTAGCACTCAATTCACCTGATTCACCAGTTTCTTCTAACAATCAACGGGTTCACGTCTTTAATCCCACTTTGAAAGATAAAATTACCTGGGCAAGCGACCAAATAGAGGTTCATATTTTCAAAGATGGTAGCCGTTTGATTACTGGTTACCGAGGAGGGTTGGAGTTATCTGAGGGATAAGGGAGCAGGGGGAGGGGGAGTGAGGGAGAGTAAAATCCTCCTCATCTGAGATCTTGTACAATTCTCACACCTTGCATTCTCGTCCGCCTGGGATTTCAATCCCACTCGAATAGCAAAAGTCGTCTAAAGACGACTGCACAAGCCTTTCAGTCTACTTTAGTAGACTTGGGTTGTGAGCCTCGGAATTAATTCCGAGGCGGTCAAAATGGGCTAATTTAAAGTGATGCAAGATCTCAGTCATCTTCTCCAGTATGAGGACAGTAGCCAGATTACAATATCAGCGGAACCACAAAACATCAAGGCGAAGGGGATAATCATGCGCTTACTACACACAATGCTGCGTGTTGGCAATCTTGAAGAATCGCTAAAGTTTTACTGTGATCTCTTGGGAATGAAGCTGTTACGGCAAAAAGACTATCCTGGGGGAGAGTTTACTCTGGCTTTTGTTGGCTACGGTGATGAAAGCGAGAACACCGTGCTAGAACTTACTTATAACTGGGGTGTGGAAAAATACGATTTCGGAAATGCTTACGGACATATTGCCATTGGAGTTGATGATATTTACACAACTTGTGAGGAAATCAAAAAGCTTGGTGGTAAAGTTGTACGCGAACCAGGTCCAATGAAACACGGTTCTACAGTTATTGCTTTTGTGGAAGATCCAAATGGGTATAAAGTAGAACTTATTCAAACGGATACTCAGAATCATGCCGTGAAACAAGAAACAGAACCGCAAATGATAAATCAGTAAATATAACCACAAATACAAAAGTATAGGTGTGATGGAGTTCAGCCTCAAGCAATCCCTACGGCAAAGAATTCGTTCTAGAAATTTTTTGGCTTGGAGTTTACTCATTTGGGGAATTCCTAGCCAAATCGTCTTTTTTCCAAAACCAGCGAATTCTTTGCCGAATCCAAAGCAGCAAGAAACTGCTGTTTCGATTTTTTCTGACGAAAATGATCTGTATGAGGTTAGGATACCAGAAAAATTTGAAGAGTCTGCTGGCTCAGCAACAGCCGCAGATTTTTCAGAAGCATCTGTAACATCTTTCGATACAGAGTCCGAATCTATAAACAAATCTGGTAATCTGAACATAAATGCTCAGGTGTCAGATCAGCAGTCTCCCGCCAACGAGTCTGGTAATCCTGACAGAAATACCAATACGTCACCTCAGCAGCCTTCGGTTTCGGAATTGTCTGATGTTCAACCGACTGATTGGGCATATCAGGCGTTGCGATCGCTCATGGAACGCTATGGTATCCTCTCTGGCTATCCTGATCACACGTTTCGTGGAAACCGTCCTATGTCTCGCTATGAGTTTGCGGCGGGTTTGCTGGCTACGATGGATAAACTCGATAGCCTCGTTGCTAATGGTATTCGGAATCAGTCGATTCAGGAAGACCTGATAACTTTACAACGGTTACAAAGAGAATATCGTTTAGCTTTGGATGACTTGCAAAAGAGACTCAACAGAATTGATGATCGCGTGACACGACTGGAAGCAAAGCGATTTTCCGCGACCACCAAACTTCAAGGTCAAGCTATTGTTGCTTTTACACAAGGTAGTAACGCCAATTCTACCATTGTATCCCGCGAGCGTTTAAATTTATTAACTAGCTTTAACAGCAAAGATTTACTTTTCACTCAGCTAGAATCTGGTAACAATGGCGGTGATGCTATTGCTAGGGCACATAAGAGGAAGAATCTGAACCTCTTGGGAACGAGTGGTTTAATCGCCAGTGGTGGCGGACTAGATTATGTCGATGTTGACTCCGATCTTAAGCTCAGACGCTTGTATTACTCCTTTCGTCCCCTATCAGATTTATCTGTGACGATTGGAGCAAAAATGTCTCCACGGGATTTCATTGACCGTAATAGATATGCTAACAACGAAGCGGTTGATTTTAGTTCCAGTTTTTTTCTGAATAACCCTTTGATTGTTCAAAACCAAATTGACCGAAATGGGGGTGCAGGCGTGGCGATATCCTGGAATCCAGGTGGTAGTCCATTGACTTTTCGTTCTCTCTACATCGCTGCTGATGCAAATCTCGCTAACTCAAATGCCAGTGGTGGTTTATTTAAGGACAGATATCAAGCCAGTGCAGAAGTGGAATACTCACTCAGCAATCAACTGGCATTAAGACTACAATATACTAGGGCGGAAATCAACAACACCGACATTAACGCCTTCGGGGTTAATGCCGAATATGCCTTGAACCGGAATATAGGCGTTTTTACTCGCCTGGGATTTGGGAGTTACCAAGGGTTCAACACCGCGATCAACCAAAATTTGGATATCAATCCTTTTAGTTGGGCGGTGGGCTTTGGTATTCGTAACCTCGTGATTCCCGGTACATTTGGGGGTCTCGCCGTAGGTCAACCTTTTGTCACCGATGGTTTGGGAAACACCACCCAAACAAACATTGAGGCATTCTATAATTTGGAGCTGAGCGACAATGTTAGTATCACACCCACATTTTCAGTAGTTACAAACGCAAATAACGATAGCTCGAATAATACCATCTGGCAAGGTGCCTTGAGAACGGTGATTTCCTTTTAAAGTCAGTTCTGAGTCATGATCAAAGGGTTTATTGCAAAGTATCCTCAAATTGCAACCGCAGATACAAGCGGATACACCCCAAAAATGGTTGGATATTAATTTGACATCCTTAGTTTAAAATTCAAAATCTAAAATCTAAAATCTAAAATTGTAAAGATGCAGCCTACAGATCCAAATAAATTTACTGATAAAGCCTGGGAAGCAATTGTTAAATCACAGGATGTTGTCCGAGCATATCAACAACAACAACTTGATGTTGAGCATTTACTTATTGCGTTATTAGAAGAACCGACTGGGCTAGCAACACGCATTCTCGGTCGTTGCGAGATTGACGCATCGCGCTTACAACAGCAAGTAGAAGGATTTACTCAACGTCAGCCGAAAGTAGGTAAAGCTGATCAGCTCTATCTTAGTCGTAGCTTAGATACGTTATTAGACCGAGCTGAAGAAGCAAGAGCTAGGATGAAAGATTCCTACATCTCTGTTGAACACATCCTTTTAGCTTTTGCAGAAGATGAGCGCATCGGACGACGAATATATAAAAGCTTTAACTTAGACACCGCTAAGCTAGAGGCTGCGATCAAAACGGTTCGCGGTAGCCAAAAGGTGACTGACCAAAACCCAGAGTCCCGTTACGAAGCTCTGCAAAAGTTTGGCAGAGACTTGACAGAACAAGCAAAAAGTGGTAAACTAGATCCGGTGATTGGGCGGGATGATGAAATCCGTCGAGTTATACAGGTATTGTCCCGTCGCAGTAAGAATAACCCTGTACTGATTGGTGAACCTGGGGTAGGGAAGACGGCGATCGCAGAAGCATTAGCACAGCGTATTATCAACGGTGATGTTCCAGAATCTTTGAAAAACCGCCAGCTTATGTCTTTGGACATTGGTAGTTTGATTGCTGGAGCGAAGTATCGCGGTGAATTTGAAGACCGATTGAAATCCGTCCTCAAAGAAGTGATAGAATCCAATGGTCAAATTGTGCTGTTTATTGACGAGCTGCACACCGTTGTCGGCACTGGTTCCACCCAACAAGGGGCAATGGATGCAGGAAATTTACTCAAACCCATGCTGGCGCGGGGAGAACTACGCTGCATTGGCGCAACAACTTTGGATGAGTACCGTAAATATATAGAAAAAGATGCGGCTTTGGAACGGCGTTTTCAGCAAGTCTTTGTTGATCAGCCTAGTGTGGAAAATACCATTTCTATTCTGCGGGGACTCAAAGAACGCTACGAAGTCCATCACAATGTTAAAATTTCTGATTCAGCGCTGGTAGCAGCAGCAACACTGTCTGCGCGTTACATTTCTGATCGCTTCTTACCAGATAAGGCGATTGACTTGGTGGATGAAGCAGCAGCACAGTTAAAAATGGAGATTACCTCCAAACCGACGGAATTGGAAAATATTGACCGACGGTTGATGCAGCTAGAAATGGAAAAGCTGTCGTTGGCTGGGGAAGAAAAAGCTACAGTTCAGACGAAAGAGCGTTTGGCGCGAATTGAACAAGAAATTGTCAATTTGACGGAAAAACAGCAAGAATTGAATGGACAGTGGCAAGGTGAAAAACAGCTACTGGAAGCAATTAGTGCGTTAAAGCAAGAAGAAGAAAAACTGCGGTTGCAAATTGAACAAGCAGAACGCGCTTATGATTTGAATAAAGCAGCACAGTTGAAGTATGGGAAGTTGGAGGGAGTGCAGCGCGATCGCGAATCCAAAGAAGCCCAGTTGCTAGAAATTCAAAGTATAGGAGCAACCCTGTTGCGCGAACAAGTCACAGAAGCCGATATTGCTGAAATTGTGGCGAAATGGACGGGAATTCCTGTAAACCGCCTGTTAGAATCTGAACGGCAAAAGTTACTGCAACTTGAGTCACATCTACACCAGCGAGTTGTGGGACAACAAGAAGCCGTTTCTGCTGTCTCAGCAGCAATTCGTCGTGCGCGTGCGGGAATGAAAGACCCCAGTCGCCCCATTGGTTCATTCTTGTTCATGGGACCAACTGGAGTTGGTAAAACGGAACTCGCCCGTGCTTTAGCACAGTTTCTCTTTGATTCCGATGACGCTTTGGTGCGTCTGGATATGTCCGAGTATATGGAGAAACACTCCGTTTCTCGGTTGGTTGGTGCGCCTCCAGGTTACGTGGGTTACGAAGAAGGCGGTCAACTTTCGGAGGCGATTCGCCGTCGTCCTTACTCGGTGGTGCTATTGGATGAAGTGGAAAAAGCTCATCCCGATGTGTTTAATATTTTGTTGCAGGTATTAGATGACGGGAGAATTACTGACTCGCAGGGACGAACGGTTGATTTCCGCAACACTGTCATTGTCATGACGAGTAACATCGGTAGCGAACACATACTGGACATATCTGGTGATGACGCCAATTATGAAAAAATGCGGAACCGAGTTATGGATGCTTTGCGATCGCACTTCCGTCCAGAATTCCTCAACCGCGTTGATGACATTATTCTCTTCCACACTCTCAACCGTAGCGAAATGCGACAAATCATTCGCATCCAACTCAAGCGGGTGGAAAGTCTTCTACAAGAACAGAAGATTTCCTTGGAGATATCAACAGCCGCTTGTGATTACCTTGTGGAAACAGGATATGACCCAGTATACGGCGCACGTCCTATAAAACGGGCACTTCAGCGAGAAGTAGAAAACCCCGTCGCGACTAAGCTATTGGAGAATACTTTTGTCCCTGGCGACACAATTGTGATTGACAAAGCGGATCATGGGTTGACTTTTAATAAGAAAATGGTGGTGAAGGTGCCAGTAGTGCAGAATAAGACCTTGTTAATTGAAGCATCGCGTGAGGTGTGAGATTTAGTAGCAGGATGTGTGAGGCGGATTGCTTGGTTCACATCCTGCATACCCGTGATATTAGGATTGTGCAATGGATAAACTAGCAAAGTATCGTGAAATTGTACGGAAAATTATATCAGAATATACCACCCACAAGCCTTATCACGGTCAAATTGATGTTGGGGCGATTATAGATTCCGAACGCGATCGCTACCAAGTCTTACAGATAGGTTGGGATGGAATCCGTCGCGTACATGGTTGTACGGTACATATCGACATAATCGGTGATAAAGTTTGGATTCAGTATGACGGTAGTTCTTACCCAGTCGCAGAAGCACTCATGGAAGCTGGTATTCCTCGTGAAGACATTGTTTTGGGTTTTCATCCAGAGAATTTACGTCAACATACAGGCTTCGCTATATCTTGAATCACAAAGCTGTTGTCAGCAAACATTTTTCCACGCCAGCATATTAAGCTCTAAGTATAGCCTCTCAGCTACAGGCAGCGAACAATGCAATACTGGCAACCCAATCAAACTATAAAAAACGGTAGATTTACGATTCAAAAAATTCTCGGTGGTGGTGGCTATGGTGTCACCTACAGTGCAAAAGATAACAACACAAATAAAATCATAGCCATCAAAACCCTTAACCCCATGCAGCAAAGTCAGCCTGACTTTGAACAAGAACAAGAAAAATTTGTCAACGAAGCTTTGCGGTTACGAGGCTGCAATCATCCCCACATCGTCCAAGTTTACGAAATGATACGGGAAGCTGGACTGTGGGGCATGGTGATGGAATATGTCGAAGGGCAAGATTTAGCAGTTTATATTGATCAGCGCGGACAATTGCCAGAGGATGAAGCTCTACGCTATATTGACCAAGTTGGGCAAGCTTTGGAATATGTCCACAAACAGAAATTTTTACATCGGGATATCAAACCAAATAATATTCTGTTACGACTCGGAACGCAACAAGCAGTATTAATTGACTTTGGGTTAGCGCGTGAGTTTAACCTTGGGAAAACAGGAAGCATGACGAATGCAAAGACGGAAGGTTATGCACCAATTGAACAGTACGAACGACGCGGTAATTTTGCTCCTTGCACTGATGTTTATGCTTTAGCGGCGACGCTGTATTCTTTGCTCACCGCTGAGGTTCCGATTCCTGCTAGTTTTCGCACGTACGTGCAGTTACCACCACCAAAACAATTTAACTCGAAGATTAGCGACAGAGTAAATGAAGCAATTCTCAAAGGGATGGCGTTGGAACCACAAGATAGAGTGCAGACGGTGCGGGAGTGGTTAGAATTAGTGTTGCCAACAAACGTAAATCCTCCAACTCCTCAAGCATCAATCCCCAATCCACAACCTCAAATCCAAAATCAACCATCAAAAAATATTGCAACCCCACCAAAATCAGATGATGAGATTAAGTTAATCACAGCGAAGATGGACTACACCCGACTGCGGGATTTACTCGCAGCAGGAAAGTGGAAAGAAGCTGATCAAGAAACGGCGCGAGTTATGCTAGCGGTAGCTGCTAGAAAAAACGAAGGTTGGCTTGATGTGGAAAGCATGGATAATTTTCCCTGTGAAGACCTTCGCACAATAGACCAACTTTGGGTAAAATACAGCAACGGGCGCTTTGGTTTCTCTGTGCAAAAACGCATTTATCAAAGTCTGGGTGGAAGGCGGGGGTGGGACAGAGAAATTTGGGAAGCTTTCGGCGACAGAGTCCTTTGGACGAACGCGGGAAAGTGGTTGTACTACAGGGATATGACTTTTGACCTCAGAGCACCCGAAGGACACCTCCCTGCGTGGTGGACGGGGTATTGG
>NZ_QMEB01000188.1 GCF_012912135.1 Brasilonema bromeliae SPC951
TGACATCGGTAATCTTACACCGGGAAGGGAGTAATAACAGCCTTGACGAGTAAACTTTATTTGTACCGATCTACTTATTGTGTTTTCCACAAGGAACGGCTCATCTCAAGTGTTAAGTTAAGTATAAAGAATCTTTAAGATAAAATTACTTTGTGGAAAACTTTCGACAAATCTGTGGAAAAATTCATCAAGTATAAATACTCTGTGGAAAACCTACCCTGTTTTTCCACAAGTTTTCCACAGCTAGCAACCTACTGAAGCATCTTTGAAGTAGATGTGCATCAAGTTTTCCACAATTTCCACAGGTAGGACGACTGAATAACTAAAAAATCATAAACTTGACCAATGATTCCTTGATGGTACAAGCCAAAAAACCCGTCCGTGGAATCAATCCATAAGTTAAGATCCAAAATTCCCAAGCCTTTGAACCCGTCCGTGGGGTCAATCCATAAGTTAAGATCTAAAATCCAAAATTGTCTGACCATGAAATTAGTTTGCACCCAAAGCGACCTTAGTACTAACCTCTCACTCACCAGCCGTGCTGTACCCTCACGCCCAACACATCCAGTACTTGCTAACGTGCTACTACAAGCGGATGCTGAAACTAACCAAGTCAGCCTAACAGCGTTTGACCTCAGTTTGGGTATCCGCACGAGTTTTAGCGCCGAAGTCTTGCACTCTGGAGAAATTGCGATCCCCGCCAAGCTGCTTAATGACATCACTGCTCGCCTTCCAGAGGGTGAAATTACTCTAGAAAACGAATCAGCTTCTATAGATGATCCCTTAGCAGGGGAAGGCTCAATTGTGACTCTGATACCCAAAAGCGGGCGTTATCAAGTACGCGCAATGGGAGCACAAGAGTTTCCAGAACTCCCTGTCATCGAAAATACTCAAGCACTACATATTCCTGCGGGTGCATTAATTGAAGGATTACGAGGTTCTCTATTTGCAACCAGTGCAGATGAAACCAAACAAGTTCTCACCGGCGTACATTTAACAGTTCAACAAGACACACTGGAATTTGCAGCAACTGATGGACATCGTTTAGCTGTCGTACAAACGACTAATGAGAGTCCAGATACAAATACGGAAACTCGCTTAGAAGTGACAGTCCCAGCCAGAGCATTAAGAGAACTAGAACGGATGCTGGCTCATACTAACTCACAAGAGGAACCTGTGGCGTTGTATTTTGACCAAGGTCAGGTTATTTTTGAATGGCAAAATCAAAGGCTGACGAGTCGTACTCTTGAAGGACAATATCCTGCTTACCGTCTACTCATTCCCCGACAATTTGAGCGAGAATTGGTTTTAGATAGGCGACAATTCTTGAGTGCTTTAGAACGAATTGCTGTGTTCGCAGATCAAAAGAACAATGTTGTTAAGGTGAGCATGGATAGCGAAGCGCAGGAGATAACTATATCCTGTGAAGCTCAAGATGTTGGCAATGGTAGAGAATCAATGTCAGCACAGATATTAGGAGATGATATAGATATTGCTTTTAACATTAAGTATTTGATGGAAGGTTTAAAAGCATTGCCCTCGACTGAAATTCATGTGCAGCTAAATGGAAATTTGACCCCAGTGATTTTTACTCCAGTTGGTGGTTTTAAGATGACTTATTTAGCGATGCCTGTTCAACTTAGGAATTAAAAAAGAATCCAGAAGTCAGCAATACAGCAGTCATAATTCCTCGTTCCTTGCCAGAGGCAAGGAATGCATTTGCTCAAGGCTCTGCCTAATCGCTGATTAAGAGGCAGAGCCTCTTATAATGCATTCCCATGCAGAGCATAGGAACGAGAAATAGGAACGAGAGAGACGAGAGAGACAAAAGAGCCTATTATGCCGCAGCAAAACGGATTTTGAGATAGTCTTCCTCCATTTTTGCCCCCGCCGGTTGCAATGCTGCTAAAGCTTGTGGCAAGACTAAATTTCGGCGGTGATTACCAATTGTGATATTTAATTCATCTCCACTTTTACTTAATTGAACCTGGTTCTTAGGAATGCCAGGTAAGTACAATTCCAAGCTGTATTGATTATTTTCTTGAACAACTCTAATTGTGGTTTCTTTGTAATAAACCTGAGTTGGATCTTCATCTTTATACAGTGTTTCCTTGAGGCGTTCTAAGGCCGCCAAACCACACATCTCTTCAGAAAACAGTGGAACTTCCTTAATAGGTAACGGATGGAAGTTTTCATGAATTTCCTGGCGGTACTGCCGTTGATTCTCTTTCCAACGCTGGAAAAAGGGGTCTTGCACTGCTTCCGGAATAATGCGATTTGCGACGACTAAATCCGTTGCAACGTTATATAAACTCAAATAAGCATGAGCGCGAAGAGATTCTTTAATCACCATTTTTTCAGGGTTGGTGACAAGGCGCACAGAGGTTTGAGTGTTATCTGTTAATACTTTTTCCAGAGCTTCTATTTGTTGATAGAATTCGTAAGGTGCGTCCATCACCTCTTTGTCTGGTAAAGAGAAACCAGCAATTGGTTTAAAAAAAGGTTCAACTAAAGGTCTTAGTGCGACAGAAATGTTTTGAAAAGGTTTGTAAAAACGCCGCATATACCAGCCACTGACTTCTGGTAAACTTAACAGACGTAGTGCTGTGCCAGTAGGGGCTGAGTCAATAATCAAAACGTCAAACTCCCCTTCATCGTAATGGCGTTTCATTCTGACCAAGCCAAAAATCTCATCCATGCCTGGTAAAATAGCTAATTCTTCCGCCTGCACTCCGTCTAAACCCCGTGCCTGTAAAACTTGAGTGATGTAGCGCTTTACAGCACCCCAGTTTCCCTCTAGTTCTAGTAGTGCATCCAGTTCCGCACCCCACAAATTGGGGCGAATTTGTTTCGGTGCGTGTCCCAGTTCTAGATCAAAACTGTCTGCCAGAGAATGAGCGGGATCTGTGCTCAAAACAAGTGTACGATAACCCAGTTCTGCACAACGAAGTCCAGTGGCGGCGGCTACGGAGGTTTTTCCCACACCGCCTTTGCCTGTCATTAGAATTACACGCATGGATGGTTTTGTCCAAGATGAGGAGTATTTACATTTATTTACATTATGAACTCTTTAAGGGAAATAAATGCTGTTTCAGTACATCTAGGCGCGAACAATGCCAATAATCTATGTGAGACACAATCAACTCTTGAGTGTTAAGGCGTAATTCACTCCAGCCTGGGATAGAAATACGTGGTTTCCAAGGAAGGGGGGTATTCCAGCTGAGTGTCCACTCGGTTTTGATTGTGTCTCCCTCTGTGCGAATATCGTGCAAGTCCATTTTGGGATTTAAAAAGCAAGTCTTGATGAATTTAATCATCAGCTTGTACTTTTCAACACCACGAAATTTGAAGACTTGATCTTGAAAATAAACGTCTTGAGCGTAGATGCTGTATGTCTGATTATCAGGAAATCTTTGATAGTCTTGTTTGAGAATTTCAACGATATCCATAATGCAATAATCCAATTAAATAATCCAAAAGACAAAGTGAAAAAACTTAAAGAGTGAATCTCTTATATTATCTTAGAGCATGTTTATAAATAAAAGATAAAAATTTTTATGGTGTGTCACGACGCACGATTCTACATCTATAAAGCAAAAATTCTAGAACCCCTTACACTAGGGTTGTGTGCTAAAAAATTTCTATTCATATACAATTTAAGCGAAACAAACTCTAAAAAATAGCTAATAATATGGAGGACACAAATGGCAAACACAAGAGACACATTTGACTGGATTTTTTTTTAAGGCAGTTTAGCCGAGATTTACTGGCTCGTTTAGAAGATAGCGAATTTACAAATTTACTATCAGAGATTATTAATAATAAATGGTTAGGCTATCCTGGAGCAATAGATACTGAAATTCTCACCGTTGAAGCTCGGTTGGAAACAACTTTACCACCTTCTTTCCGAAACTTTTTAGCAGCTAGTAATGGTTGGCAAAAGTTAGACAATATGATTGATAGACTTTTATCAACTCAAGAGATTGATTGGTTGGCTTCAAGAAACCAAGAGTTGATTGATGGATGGATGACTGGAATTCAAATAGGAAGTGGTTATACTCCTGTGCCTGATGAAGAATATTTTGTTTATGGAGACGAGCAAGACTCAACTTTGCTACGAAACGAGTATTTGCAAACCGCCTTAGAAATCGGTGGTGACTCAAATCAAGGATTATTACTACTTAATCCTCAAATCGTATCTGAGAATAACGAGTGGGAAGCTTGGTTTTTTGCTAATTGGCTTCCTGGCGCACATAGATACAGATCCTTTTATGAGTTGATGCTAGACTTGCACAAGCGTTTACTTGAGCTTCCAAAGCTTCGGGAGATTCCTAATTCTGATGAGAATACTTACAAAAAACTTCTTTAACACTTGCATTAACTCAAACCTCAACTCCACATTCGGCTAAACCTAAATAATCTCTAGCTAACAAAACCCGCAAAGCGACCCTTTAGGAAACCACTACCTGAAATCGACCTCGATAGATCTACCTGATTGGGGGCATCGCAGCACAACTTGCATTTCAAACCTTCTTTCCACAATTACTTTTGTGTTGTTTTTTACCTCATCTCCAGCGAATGCGTCTTTTTGCACTTAGTTCTGGAATTGACATTCAAATTTCTAGATGCAAGATCTGAGTTAATGAAATGAAGTCTCTAAAATTTTTATAGAGAATTGGAATCAACCTCATTCCACAAGCGCTCTAACTGATACCGCCATGCTGCTAAAACTTCCTCTCTGGCTTGTGCAGTTTGATCTAGTTCACCCATCAATCCTTCTGCATAAAAGCGTTCTAAGTTTTGTAGAGTGGCTTCTAAAGATTGATTCTGCTGTTTAGCTGCAATCACAATCTGCCGAATACGTTTTTCAATCAGTTTGTTAAAGGCATTATCTAAACCAGTTCGATAGAGAGAAATCAGTTGGGCGATCGCATCTTCAAAATCTTCTGGCGTTAAACTATTGCAGTTGTGCTGAAACACCCCCCATAAAGCCCCTTGCTGCAAGGCATAACGTACTTCCTGAGTTTCTTCAAAGTTTGCTTCTAAAAACTGTTCTAAAAAAGGTTGAGCCTCAGATACTGGCATAATGGGTAATAAGATGCGTAACCAGCTTTCATCATCCGACAGCAAAACCAGCAGCCGAAAATCGGGAGTTTCTACTTGCCAGGAACCAGGTGCAATAGCATTGACAGACGCTGCACTAAATAACTCTTTGAGCGTATCCGCGATTTGCGAGGGTATCATAGTCTTTATTTTCGCTTCAGTTTATAGCGTACCTTTTTCAGCTAGCAATGTTATCTGCTTTAGTCATAAGTCTTTCTTTTGACGTAGCTGTCTTTTCATTAATTGCTATTTTGTAAGAATTCAGGAGCCAGAATTCAGGAGTCAGAAGAGTTAAGAATTCCGTTAAAAATTTGATGAAAGGAATATACCAAAAATCATAGACTCCTTATCAATTCTGACGAATGATCTCATTGGTGCTGAATTCTTACGCTATTTTTTTTAAATTTCTTGACTGAGGGGCTTGATTAATTCTTCAAAGGTTTCTTATAAATTAAAAATACTGAACCAATTGGTCCGGGGTTTTCCACATAAATTTTATTATTATAGTACAGCCCTGGAGACATTCCTCCATCAAATAACATTCCTTCTTGAATCTTGCCTAAACAGTTATTGCGAGCAATTCCTTCAAGAACATCATCAAACATATCTGGTAAAAGCTCTTGATTAACTTGAGATACTTGAATATCGGAATTTGCCTTCAGATCATTGACTAGTAAAATGACATAACCTTTATCAGTAATAGCTACAAGAGAGCGATTTCTTGCTTGTTGGCAAGCAAGTTCTCCTAAATCTTGACAAATATCTTTAAACTTGCCGTTACGATAAAACCTGCCATTCCCTCCTACTAAATTATAGTTAAGAATATTATCCTTTCTTCTTCCTACTTGAAGAGTCGCCTGACGCTGCTTTGGTTGATCTGCTGATATACCAAAAGAAGAACGTTTATTTTTAAAATCTCCTGAATATTCCACTCCCCGAGAAATATTTAAGCCTTGAGGTTTATTGTTAGTATCTATGTAATCCGCATTAATTGCTGCAATTGGTAGTTGCCCGTTTAATTTTGCATTTTCATTACTTCCGAGTTCATGAAATAATTTTGGTATATATTCTTGACGAAATTTCCCTTGATTGTCTTTTGCATAAAGCTGATGAGACAAACCCATATTGACTTTGAAGTCTAAAGCTTCTGATTTTGGGTTAAAAATAATGACATGGTTAATTCCTTTTGCATATCTTTCACCCTGGTTATTGGTTTTGAAGAAAGTAATACTGAATTGAGAATTTCCTCCTAAACAAGTTTGGGAGGCTTCACTTGATGCATTGAAGTTAATATATTTACAGCCTGCTAAAAAACAGAGAACGATTGTAGATAGAAAAAATAAAATTCTTGTGTTTTTAGAAAAAAGACAAAACTTAGTCATCATAAGTAAACAATATCATTATCATATAAACAATAAAAAGCTCACATAATTTTCAGCTGCGATAATTTAGTGAGCGAACTGTCAGTTTATTAAGTATCATGGCAATTTATAATATCAAGATTAAGAGGCGAGCATGGTGAAAGAGGCGTTCGCGCCCTGCGCGGCTCCCCTTGGGAGCATCGCGTGCGTCGCGGTTTGCAGCATCACTACTGTGTTCAACAAAAGCTATATACCTCAAGACTTGTATAAACTTGCAAGAAGATTTTACAGTACGAAGAGTTCCAGACATGATGAATTCTTTGTTGCGGCGCTCACTTACAGAAAAAACTTCACTAGAACATGAAACCCGTTTCACTATATAGACGTGGGAGTCTGGACTAGGCTAAGCTAATATACTATATCTACTTATACTAATTCCCCATGAATATGAGTTTAATCTTTCTTAATAATTTTGTCTGGAAGCCTTACACACTGTGGTTGTTTTTCACCAAATATTAAGCTCAAGTTTACTCCAAAATTGGTATTAGTTCTAAGTTAAAATCTTTGCTTAAATAAAAAATATTGTGACCTACTGCATCAACCCCTGGTGTCAACAGCGCCAAAATCCTAATTATGTGGAGCGTTGTCAAACCTGTGGGAATAGCTTATTTGTAAATGAGCGATATCAGTTAGTAAAACCGTTGCGCGAATTGCGCCACCAACAATATACTGAAGTCTTTGAGGTAGATGATCGGGGGACGCGAAAAGTCCTAAAGGTTCTCAAAGAAGACGATCCGAAGTTGATCGAAATGTTGCAGCGAGAGGCAAGCGTCTTGAGTACTCTCAACCACCCAGGAATTCCTAGAATCGAGCCGGATGGATACTTTACCTTAACCTTAGCGGTTGGCTACGGTTCTTATATATTATTGCACTGCTTAGTGCTTGAGAAAATTGAGGGGCAAAACTTATGGCAGTGGTTAGAGCAGAATCAACCAATTTCTCAAAAGCAAGCTCTAATTTGGTTGCAACAGATTGTAGAGATTCTAGCTCTTGTGCATGAAAATAAACTTTTCCATCGGGATATCAAGCCATCTAACATCATGCTTAAACCTGATGGTCAACTTGTGTTAATTGACTTTGGCTCTGTTAAACATGGCACCAAAGCTTACTTGAGCGGTATCCGTAAGGGTCTTGAAGGTACGATAATATTGTCATCTGGTTATACGCCCCCAGAACAAATCCAAGGCAAAGCTGTCAAGCAATCAGATTTTTATGCACTAGGGCGAACATTTGTCAACTTACTCACAGGTAACCCTCCAAGTTCATTTTTACAGGACTCGACAACAGGTCAGTTAATTTGGCGAGACAGCGCTCCTGGGATCTCGAAGCCATTGGCAGATTTAATTGATTCCTTGATGGCTTTTTCTCCAAATCACAGACCTGAAAATACGCGGGTTATTTTGCAAAGACTAGAAAAGATTAGTCGCGAAACTGATGAATTGATGCAAGCTATAGAGTCATCAATTCGTTCAAGTTTGTCACAACTGCCTCAACCGCTAAAATTTTTTACTGAACAAATTCTCAAAAATAAACTTCAGCGGTTGGCGAAGCAAAGCAGAATTCCTAAAATAGCTCTTTACGGGCGTTCTGGTGCGGGCAAATCATCTCTGATTAATGCCATTCTGGGACGGAGTGTTACCGAGATTGGTCTAGCCAAAGCAACAACACAAATCACTGAAATATACGATTATGAGCGGAACGGGTGGAAATTAAGATTCGTAGACTCACGTGGTGTAGGTGACTCACGGGATCATGCAGCCTTTCAACAAGCTATTAACGACATCGTCCAAAACAAAGTAGACATCCTGTTATTCGTTATTCCAGCTGATGAGCGAGCATATGTGACTAGCGATATTGATTTTCTCACTGAACTGAAATCAACGCACAAGCGAAAACATGGAGTTGAACTACCAGTCATTTTGGTTTTAAACAAGATTGATCGAATTCAACCCACCTCGGAGTGGAATCCGCCCTATAACCTTTTTGACTCCCAGACTCGCGACACCAAATTCAAAACAGCCAGACAGCAAGCAAAGGAAGCAAATATTCGTGATTGCGTTATGGCGAGAATCACCGAGTACAAAACTTTAAGTTCAATGTATGTTTATATTTGTACTTTATGGGATGAATACGACGATAAACGGTACAACATAGAAGAACTCGCTCTACGGATATATAAATGTATTCCTGACGAAGCCGGTAAACAGGGCTTTGGAGGAGCAACCGCCGCTATCACACTCAAGAAAGCTGTCGCCCGGGACTATACATTTGTCGCCGCATGTTTGGCATTTCTTGCTGGCTGGTTTCCTTTTGGTGACCAAAAGGGAGTGTTGTCGATACAACGTCGCTTAGTCAGTATGATTGCCCAAATTGCTACTAACGCAGATCAGAGCAATGAAGCCGAAAAATTATTGAGACAATTGGGTGTTCAACAAGCTGATACGAAATCACCTCTATCTACGACATTGGCAATTGGTGAAGCGGCAATTCGTTATTTTATCGAGCAAGACAGCACTATTGAACAAGCGCAGCAGGCTTTTACCGAAGAAAAAGAGCGACGAGAACCAGAATTTCAAGAAGCACTTAAAGGAGGAACTAACAAAGTAGTGAGCAAACTGCGAGAAATAGATCAAGAACTATATGAGCGTTACGGCTTGCCACGTATGTATGAGGATGATAAGGATGATATATTGTAAAATTTGACAGAATATGAAATTGGAGTCTAAACCAAAACTCAAAGAATTAAAGTGCAAAAAAAGCTGGCTGTCACTGAATTGGAAATTCTGCTTACCCTTGACAGCTATAACTGTGCTGATTTTGAGTTCCGCCGCAGTTGCTCAAACTTCCACATCCCCAGTCAAACCCTCTCTAAGCTTACAACTAGCTGTGGACACGGTATGGGTGCTGTTCACTGGCTGTTTAGTGTTCTTTATGAATGCTGGGTTTGCAATGTTGGAAACAGGCTTGTGTCGCCACAAGAATGCCGTCAATATATTAGCTCAAAACTTCATTGTATTTGCAGTGGCGACAGTGGCTTTCTGGGTAATTGGCTGTGCGCTTATGTTTGGGGACAACACAAACCCATTGTTTGGAACAAAAGGTTGGTTTTTTGATGGAACAGACCAACAGATGTTCAAATCCCTTAAGTCTAGTGTACCTCAGTCAGCTCTATTTTTCTTTCAACTCGTTTTTGCAGGCACCGCAGCAACTATTTTTACTGGAGCGGTTGCTGAACGGATTAAGTTTATTGCATTTTTTATCTTTAGCTTTTTACTCATTGGTATTTCCTACCCTATTACTGGTCACTGGATTTGGGGTGGTGGTTGGTTATCCAAATTAGGCTTCTACGATTTTGCCGGTTCGACTGTGGTTCATTCGGTTGGTGGTTGGGCTGCTCTAGTGGGAGCTTGGCTGTTGGGACCACGTTTGTACAAACTTGAATCACGCGGTGCACCGATTTATCGCTATCTCAAAAACGGTAGCAACATTGCTATGCCTGGGCATAATCAGAGTATGGCGACTCTGGGGGGCTTTATTCTTTGGTTGGGCTGGTTTGGCTTTAATGCAGGCTCAACGCTGAAGGCTGATCCTGGTGCGATCGCTCATATTTTGCTCACAACCAACATGGCTGCTGCAACGGGTGGTATCGCAGCAACCCTGATCTCTTGGAGGCGCTTTGGTAAGCCTGAACTTACCATGATCATCAATGGAGTCATGGCAGGTTTGGTATCCATTACAGCTTCCTCTGCTTTCGTTAGCATTCGCAGTGCGTTTTGGATCGGTCTGATTGCAGGAATTCTTGTGTTCTTCTCGGTACTTTTTATAGACACAAAGTTAAAAATTGATGACCCAGTGGGTGCTATCTCAGTTCACCTTGTCAATGGTATCTGGGGAACACTAGCTGTGGGCTTATTTAGCGTCGGTATAGAAGATAAACTACGCAATAATGCTGTGCAATTTGCGCCTGGTCCAAAACCGGGATTATTCTGTGGTGGGGGTTTAGAACAATTCTTGATTCAGTTACTTGGTATTATCTCAGTGGGAATTTTCACATTTGTGTTCAGCGCTCTTGCTTGGTCGGCAATTAAAGCTACAGTTGGTCTACGAGTTTCACCCCAAGCGGAACTTGATGGTTTGGATATTAGTGAGCATGACATGGATGGTTACCACGGGTTTGAGAAGAAACAGGTGTAGTAAATCTCCACTGGTTAGTCAGGTATCTTACTTCCTCTATACATAAGAGGATGGGAAAATTTACCATCTTTACTAATAAGTTTTGATACAGATTCTTGCAATTTTGTCTGATTTGAGTCTGTGCTTTGGGACTCCTCATCTTTGAGTACAGCCTTCAACTTGTCCACAGTGCGATTGATATCTACAACTAGCATCCCTTCTGGAACCTTACTGGCTATGACTAGTAAGAAAATATCAGGGCTACAGGTGGTTAAAATCACATAACCGTCTGCACCTTTAACCGAAATCTGCTCAATCCCCTCCCATTGCACTTCCTTACGGGTGCGGTTAGCCAAATAAATCATCGTTCCCGCCATAATCAAGGCGGAATCATCATCCATCCCAATTGTTGCGATCGGCTTACCCTCAGAATTCACGAGTGCTGTACCCTGAAAGCCCATCATGTTACTAGCAAATTTTTTTAAAATTGCCCTAATCTCGTCTATATTCATAACTGGCTATATATCTAATTCTGCTAGAGCATACACTTATTTGATGATAACCTAGCAGATTTTCGGACATTGATCGTCATAGCTTCGTAAAAATCAATGAGGTCAGAATCCAGGAGTCAGAATACTAGACTCCTTACAAATCCAGCAATTCTGACCTCATTGGTGCTGAATTTTTACACTGCTTCACGAAATAAAGGTGTTCGACAGCGATCGCCCTTGGCGCGCCCTATGCCCCAACCAAACGGAGTTTGGTTGCCCCAAATCGGAGATTTGGGGAGAGGGGTTTTGGAAAAACCCCTCTGGGCATATACGGGCGATCGCTTCGGTGCAGCATAGCGGCAGATCACTAGTGAGAATAGGACATGAATTAGGAGTTATCAGTTGAAAACTCATAACTCCTAACTCATAAGTATTATTTCAATTACCAAGTTGGGTCACTAAACAAATTTATCGTCAACTCTTCGCGTCTTGGCGGTACTGCTGTAATGCAAGCACGGATCATGTGTCCATCCTCAACTTCCACACTGCAAGCGTGACACGACCCCATCAGACACCCAGTGGGAATAAATACGCCAGCTCGGTCTGCTACGTCGAGTAGGGGTTCTCCCACTTCAGCATCAACTGTAACATCATCTGGTAAGAAGCGGACGCGAACAGTCATGAAAATTACCCTCAAGGCAAAAACAGTGTTAAGTCCAAATGGCGTTCAACTTCAGCAGCTACAGAGTCTAAGATATGCTCTCTTTGTTCCCGGTAATTAGCAACCCCTGTTGGCAAAGATTTTAAACCCCGCTGTTGACGTAGACGATTTAACCAAGCACGTCTCCAAGGACCATTGTCGAAGATACCGTGGAGATAAGTACCCCAGACCGATAAGCAATTATCCACCAAGCCTAAATTAGCATCATCGAATAGAGTATGGTAGTTTTCGGTTTCTGCTAGCGGAATTTCTATGCGCGATCGCCCTTGATGAATTTCAAACCCGATTACGGGTAAGCCCATTTGTGGAAAATGCGAGTTGACTTGGCGTTGACGAGCGACTTTCTGTCCTGTGATCACAGTTTTTATGGGTAACAGCCCTAGTCCTTGATATCTGCCAGCTTGTCCTTCAAGTCCCTCTGGATCGGCTATCATCTGACCTAATATTTGGTACCCA
The DNA here is from genome assembly GCF_012912135.1 of Brasilonema bromeliae SPC951. Classification (GTDB taxonomy): domain Bacteria; phylum Cyanobacteriota; class Cyanobacteriia; order Cyanobacteriales; family Nostocaceae; genus Brasilonema; species Brasilonema bromeliae. The sequence continues at coordinate 12,366 of NZ_QMEB01000188.1, forward strand.
CCACAGATACCCAAAACTGTACCACCTGCTGCTGCATAGTGTTGAATTGCTTCTGCCATACCGCTTTTTTGCAGCAATATCAAGTCAGGAATTGTTGTTTTTGTACCAGGAATAATCAGTGCATCAGGATGTCCCAATTCTTGCTTAGGACTTATATATTTTACCCCAACTGTAGGTTCTGATTCTAATGGATCAAAGTCAGTAAAGTTAGAAATTCTTGGTAAGCGGATGACACTGATGTTGAGTTCAGTTTGTAATTTTTCTACTCTCCGTTCCAATAGATCCAGGGAATCTTCCGCAGGATATAACTCTTCCAAGTAAGGGATAACACCAACAACAGGAATACCAGTGCGTTCTTCCAACCATTTTATTCCTGGTTCTAGGAGCGATCGCTGTCCACGGAATTTGTTAATCACAATACCGCGAATCAAAGCGCGTTCATCTGGATCCAGTAACTCCAGGGTTCCTATGACATGGGCAAAAGCACCACCTCTGTCAATATCAACAACGAGTAGAGTTGATGCATTCAAGTATTTTGCCACCCGCATATTGGTTAAGTCTCGGTGCTTGATGTTAATCTCCGCAGGGCTACCAGCACCTTCACAAACCAACAAATCAAATTCTGTACTCAAATGCTGTAGAGATTCTTCAATTGCCCGCCACCCGAGTTCAAAATATTGTTCGTAGTACTCTACAGCGCTGACTTTACCCATTGGTTTTCCCTTGATAATGACTTGAGAGGTCATATCTCCTTGTGGTTTGAGTAAGATAGGGTTCATTTCTATCCAAGGGGTAACTCCCGCAGCCCAAGCTTGTACCGCCTGGGCGTAGCCAATTTCTCCACCATTAGCGGTCACATAAGCATTTAAAGCCATATTTTGACCTTTGAAGGGAGCCACTCGCCAGCCACGGCGCGACAATATACGACAAACAGCCGCTGTTAACAGTGATTTCCCTGCGTGGGATGTTGTTCCCACAATCATAATTGCTTTCATAACCAAATATTTGTTTTTCCAGCTTGGGTCGGTTAATTCAAAAGGTGAAATTAGTCATGAGTTTTCAGACTACGAACTCTTGACTAGGGAGTCAACGCCCTACGGGCAGGGTGTAAGGGGGTAAGGGTATAGGGGTGTAGGGGAACCCCATCAATAAATCGCGCAGCGCAGTGGAGTGCAGTGGCGGTCTGGGCTTGATACAAGGACGCCTCAACTTCGGCACCATGTGTC
>NZ_QMEB01000189.1 GCF_012912135.1 Brasilonema bromeliae SPC951
AGTTTCACAAAAGTCAAGTAAATTCCAATCGCCCCACCTGAAGTCATTGCAATCAAGCCCCACAGCCCAAAAACGTGCATTGGGCGTGTAAGGAACTTTTTCATAAACAAAATTGTTAACAAATCCATTAATACCCGGAACGTCCGCCATATCCCATACTTGCTGCGACCAAAGCGACGGGCGTGATGACGCACGGGCATTTCTGTAATTCTCGCTCCTTCAATATATGCCAAAGCCGGAAGAAAGCGGTGCAGTTCTCCATAAAGGTTCATATCTGCCACGAGTTCAGCGCGGTAGGCTTTAAGCGAACAACCATAGTCATGAATATACACACTTGTGGTTCGCCTAATTAACCAGTTGGCAATTTTGGAAGGAAGTAATCGATTCACAGCACCATCTTGCCGATTTTTTCGCCAACCGCTGACCAAATCGTAGCCTTCCTCCAACTTTGCCAGTAACATGGGGATATCAGCAGGGTCATTTTGAAGGTCGGCATCTAAAGTGACAATTGCTTTACCCAAAGCATAGTTAAATCCAGCAGCCATCGCCGCAGTTTGACCATAATTGCGACGCAAAATCACGGCTTTTAAATCGTTGCGGATTTGCCCTTGTTCTCTGAGAAACTGTGCTGAACCATCTGTTGAACCATCATCCACACAGATGATTTCATAACTTAAGTCAGTGTTGGATAATGTGGATGCGATCGCCTCAAGCAAATGAGGCAAACTTTCCACTTCATCATGCACAGGTACCACAACCGAAACATCTGGGATAACCGACGATATTTCGTGATTTTGCCCAGCTAACCCATTTGAAACCAGTCCACTCCTCATATTCCTCTTCTTTCCTCAGCGTTGTTGAGGTTCGTAACTCTTGACCACTCTTCCAGCACCGCGCAGTTGCTGGTAATATGACTGGCTAACCTCATCACCTTGTTCCGAAAGACGGTCAATGCCAATACCATTACGTCCTATTACTTTGCCAGAACTATGGATATAGCAGCCATCTCCCAAATACAGTCCCACATGAGTCGCTTTTTGGGAAGTTCCGAAAAACACAAGGTTACCTGGTTGTAATTCTGCGATAGAAATGGATTGGGTGAAATCTTCCTGCTGATAGGCATCTCTAGGTATATAAATACCTACCGAAGCGAACGCCGCTTGCATCAATCCTGAACAGTCATAATTTGGTCCTACCGTACCACCCCAGAGGTAATAATTTGGTTGTTGCATAGCTTTTTGGGTAAACTCAATTACCTCTGGCAGTCGTTTTTTAATTTCTGATTCAGAAAATGTTTTCGCTTTATAAGGTAAAGTGCATGATTGTAACAAACCCAAATCCGATAGTGACAGCCACCCTGGATAGTCATCCTCGGACAAACACACCTGTACAGACGTTGCATGCAACGTCTCTATATCCTGATAGCTTGATGTTACCCACAAATATCGCCCAGTTGCAGCTTGAGTTGCCAATCGGTCACAACTGGGAGAATCATAGATGTTTAGATCAGCTAAGCACTGGTACTCACCAGGTTTGAGAGTTTGGATTTTAGATTCTAGATTAAAGGACATCGGTGAAACAACAATGAATTTCTTCTTTAATAAAGACGATCAACTGGAAAATCTTGGGTTAGGCATTTTAGAAGCAACTTGGGCTGCATTTCCAACTTTAGCGCGCAACCAAATTGCTTTGACTTGGATTGTTTACGATCCGCCTGTCCTTGTGAACACTGGTGGTGCTTTAACTCCAGATGCTTTTTGGAACTACCCAATTCGTGGTTTCACTTATCGCGGAGTGGAACGAATTTACCCTGCAAGTGTCGTGAAGTTGTTTTACCTAGTCGCAGTCAACGAATGGCTAGAGAAAAACATGGTTTCCACATCCAAAGAGTTGGAAAGGGCTATGCGCGATATGATTGTTGATTCTAGCAATGATGCCACGAGTTTAGTTGTAGATATCTTAAGTGGAACCACTTCTGGACCAGAATTATCACCAGGACCATTTGAAACTTGGAAACAGCAGCGCAATATTGTTAACCGCTATTTCCAATCTCTTGGATGGTCAGAGATGGAAACGATTAATGTTTGCCAAAAAACTTGGTGTGATGGTCCTTATGGACGAGAAAGGGCTTTTGTAGGAGAGTTGCTAGAGAATCGCAATATGCTGACGACAAATGCTACCGCGAGGTTGCTACATAGTATTATTGGTGGTGTGGCGGTGTCTAGTGGGCGATCGCAAGCCATGATGGCTTTGATCAAGCGCAGTCTTAACCCCAATGATTTGCCAAAAGATGCTGAAGAAGACCAAGTGACAGGCTTTTTGGGCGGTGCACTTCCTCAAGAAGCACAAATTTGGTCAAAGGCGGGTTGGACGAGTCAAGTCCGCCATGATGCAGCTTACATAGAGTTAAGCGAAAAACGCCCTTATCTGCTTGTTGTATTTACTGAAGGCAAAGCGAATGCTAAGAACCGCGAAATTTTGCCCTTTGTCTCGAAGCTGGTGAGGGAAGCTGTTGTCGGTTTAGGTTAGTTATTTCTGACTTGATAGGTGACTATAGCGGTTCTCTGTTGGATCTGGAGTTTAAATACTAGTTCATACAAGCATGAGTGGTTTACTCGCAATGGTGCAAAATCTCAGTAAACTGACAACACATTTTTTGAGAACATTGCCAAATGTTTTTATATCTCTCTAAATTGCTACCACTGTTTCTCTATCCTCTGGGACTAGCTTGCTTATGCTTACTGGTAGCACTTTTCATGTTATGGAAACGTCCACGTACAGCAGCACTTGCAATTGCACTAGCGCTGATTCTATTGTTATTTACGAGTAATGGTTGGGTTTCTCGCTCACTTGTCCAGTCTCTAGAATGGCAAAATCTTCCACTGACTGAAATACCAACGGCAGAAGCTATCGTGGTTTTGGGTGGTGCGACTAAATCAGCTTTACCACCACGACCATCTGTAGATTTAAATGAAGCAGGCGATCGCGTCATTTATGCTGGTCAACTCTACCGCCAAAAAAAAGCTCCGATTATTATTTTAAGTGGTGGTCGCATTGATTGGAAGGGAGGCGGTCCATCAGAGTCAGCGGATATGGCTACCATTCTCACTTCTATTGGTATCCCAAAAGAAGTTATTGTACAGGAGCCTGATTCCCTCAATACATATCAAAATGCGGTGAATGTCAAGAAAATTCTCAATTCTCGTGGAATTCGCCGTGTTTTACTGGTGACTTCTGCGATTCATATGCCGCGATCGCTTCTCATCTTCCAACATCAAGGTATTGATGTCATTCCAACGCCTACTGACTTTCTCGTCAGTCAGAGTGAATTGCAAGAAATGACTAGCACCCCAAAAGGGGCATTACTGAATGTGCTACCTGATGTTGATAACTTACACCTATTTACATCTGCTTTGAAAGAATACGTTGGAATTCTCGCTTATCGCTTGCGCGGATGGCTGTAAGTCATAATAAATAGAGATTTGTAGAAGAAATCCCACTTTCAATTCTTAAGTTTTAACTGAATTTGTGAATATGTCTCAAGAATTACCCCAGATTATACCTTCTCCTCAAAGCGAAGTTGAGGATACATTCTCTGCATACCAAACAACTCATCAGTTTTACACAGAAGTTCAGGCGCGCTCAGAGTTAAAGCAATATTGTGAATGGTATTATACTACAGCAGAGCGCCATCGTCAAGATTTAGAAAAAATGCGGGGCGAACTGAATATCATGCAGTGGTTTCGGAAAACTAGATAACCCAATTTTGAGTTTCGTCAGGTTCTTTCTTTGGGAATAATGTAAGAGTCATTAGATATAGTAAAGTACGGCCTCCTGCTAAAAGGAGGCTACTTATTTTCAAGAGTGATATTCACAAAATGCTGTCGTTCAGCACAAAAAAGCTAGATAAGTTCTAACTCAGCTTCACGCAAGTGGGCCTTAAATTTTTTACTAAATTGGACATAAATCGGCAAATTAGCACTGACAGGTCTACCTTGCCATTGATTAATAATACTTATCACTTCACCTTCTGTGTCTTTGATGTCAAAAGCTTCACCGCGATGCTCAGGATGATGATAAACTATGACGGATTCTTTAACGCGGATGCGATCGCCAATTTTCATAACAGTATTTACACCTAGTTTCTGTTCCACAAGTGTCTCCACAGCCATCCCTCACTGAACTTTCTTTTTGGAAAAATAGACTGCTTGCACATTTTATTGCTGTTTGTACTTCGTCTTCACAGACACGCCGTCTTCACGCCTCTGTAACTACTAGACAAACAAAGCCTGCCTGTGCAGGCTTTATTATTCAATGATTTGCCTTAGTCCTTGGTTGTTTGTTCTCCCAATCAACGAACAGACGAACAAAGATAAGGCAACATCAAAGTCGCCTCGTACTTTGGCAAGAGGTCTAGTCTTTATTATCTTCACTCTTGGACGTTCCTAAGGTCAACTATTTGATTAGGATTATGAAATTATCACTCCATATTCCTCTATCGTCCACAGATGCTATCCCTATGAGAATGTTGTGGTCGATGAGTTTATTTCTGGAGTATGTTGCACAAGTTTTTGTAGCTATACCAAACTTGTGATCACACATCATAAGACTTGATTATTCCCGAACATATTCGGCTAATTCCTCAAGCGGCTTGTAGCACCCAATCAAATTTAGTTGAATATCTTTGTTAAGAACTAGATGACAATTTTTTCTACAGGCGAGTGTTTGAAACGATGCAAGCACCTCATGGATACACTTTGTCAAAGACTAAGAGAATGAATAACTATTGGAGAAAGATCATGTCCCTGTAAGAATCTTTCACATTTGAGAATTAGATTTTAGAACGCTTTTCCAAACAATCAGGCAGCTATCTTTGTGCAGATAGTTGAGAACTTTCTTCAATCCCGAACAATCATCTTAAAATAAAAACTACTCCTTTGGGCTTGACGCATTACCCGAAGTATGAGGGGTATCTTTTTCTGGTAAAAGGTAGATAGCTCCAGAAATGATTGTCAGAACAACAGAAATCCAGAAGGCAATAATGGAAGGTAATTGCCATACTTGGGGTAGAGGTGCAATCAGAAGTGCGATCGCAATGATTTGACTAACTGTTTTGAGTTTGCCCCAAATATTCGCCCCCGTAATCTTGGTTTTACTGACACGCCAACCTGCAATAGCCAACTCTCGTCCCAAAATCAGAAACACTCCCCAAGCAGGGACTTTTCCTAACTCAATTAAAGCGAGTAACGGCGCAAGTACCAGCAATTTATCGACTAAGGGGTCAAGAAATTTACCCAAGTCGCTGATTTGGTTAAGTTTCCGTGCCAAATAGCCGTCTAACCAATCAGTCAGAGAAGCGACGAGAAAAATTGCCAAACAAATCCATCTGGCTTGGGGCGTAGGATTATACAAGCCATAAAGTAGAAATGGTATCCCTAGAAGACGAGAGAAAGTAATCCAGTTAGGTAAAGTCATAAACAATTCAAAATTCAAAATTCAAAATTGAAAATTAGGAAACTTAATCCTGAGAATCCCTCTATAGCAGTCCCAAATTATTCATAAGATTTTCTCTTCTCTTTCTTGGCGTCCTTGGCGTCTATGTCCTTCGGACACGCTTCGCTAAGGCGGTATGCGCCAAGGGCGCACGCTACGCGAACGATAATTCTCACAACTCATATAGGATTGCTATAGTTGCTAACTACAGGTGTAACACCGATAGATGAGATGAAAGGGATAAGGGGACAAGGGGATAAGGAGAATATACACTCTTGAGTGATGACTAATTCCAAAAAATAGTATGACTCAACAAATAAATTCTCAAGTGAGAATAGAACGCGATTCGATGGGCGATCGCCAACTACCTAGTACTGCTTACTACGGTATTCAAACATTGCGGGCAACAGAAAACTTCCCCATTAGCGGCATTAAACCTTTAGCTACTTACGTAGATGCTGGCGTTCTTATTAAAAAAGCGACAGCAATTGTCAATGGTGAACTCGGCTGTATTCCCCAAGATGTCAGTCAAGCAATTATACAAGCTGCTGATGAAGTGCTTGCTGGAAAGTTTCGCGACCAATTTGTGGTAGATGTCTACCAGGCTGGTGCTGGAACTTCTCACCATATGAATGTTAACGAAGTCTTGGCAAATCGCGCTTTAGAAATTCTCGGCGAAGAAAAAGGCAATTACAAGCGTGTTAGTCCTAACGACCACGTTAACTACGGACAGTCTACCAATGATGTCATTCCCACAGCAATTCGTATTGGTGGCTTATTGGCACTATCAAAAACGCTACATCCGGCTTTAGAAAAAGCAATAGCAGCATTAGAAGAAAAAGCCGAAGAATTTCAACATATCGTCAAATCCGGCAGAACCCACATGCAAGATGCTGTACCCGTGCGTTTGGGTGAGAATTTTCGCGCTTGGGCACACATTTTGAGTGAACATCAAAACCGTATTTACACAGCTTCTTCTGACTTGATGGTGCTAGGTTTGGGAGGAAGTGCAGCAGGGACAGGTTTAAACACTCATCCTCAGTATCGTGCCCGTGTGGTAGAAACAATCTCAGATTTGATAAATCTCCCTTTGGAACCTGCATCTCACCTGATGGCAGCAATGCAGAGTATGGCACCATTCGTTCATATTTCCGGTGCTTTACGTAACTTAGCTCAAGATTTAGTCAAAATATCTCATGATTTGCGTCTGATGGATTCGGGACCAAAAACTGGCTTAAAAGAAATTCAACTACCTCCAGTGCAACCAGGTTCCTCAATTATGCCAGGAAAGTACAATCCAGTCATGGCAGAAATGACATCAATGGTATGCTTTCAGGTGATGGGTTACGATAGTGCGATCGCTCTTGCCGCACAAGCAGGACAATTAGAATTAAATGTGATGATGCCTCTGATTGCTTATAACCTAATTCACAGCATCGAAATTCTTGGTAACACCATCGCCGCACTCACCGAACGCTGTATCAAGGGCATTACCGCTAACCAAGAACGTTGTTTAGCTTATGCTGAAGGCAGTTTAGCCTTAGTCACAGCATTAAATCCCCACATTGGTTATTTGAATGCAGCTGCTGTCGCCAAAGAATCTTTAGAAACTGGCAAGTCTTTGCGGCAGATTGTCTTGGAACGTGGTTTCATGAGTGAAACAGAATTAGCCCAAGTATTAAATCTGGAACAAATGAGTGCGATTGTGCCTCTAAATATACTAGACGGCACATCGGATTAGAGAACAAAGAAGGAAGATAAAAGAAATAACTCTTCCTTCTTGATTTTTTCTTATTCGTTCTTTATTTCACTATGCAGACTCAAACAGCATCCGTCAGCTTAATTCGCGCCACTTCCTACGAACGGGAAGCATTGCGAGAATCTTTAGAAACACTGCTGGAACCTTTGGGAGGAATGGCGGCGTTTGTCAAAGAAGGAAACCGCGTCTTACTCAAACCTAACCTACTAACAGGCGCACGTCCTAGTAAAGAATGTACGACTCGTCCAGAACTGGTTTATGCAGTCGCCCAAATGGTTATAGAAGCAGGCGGTAAACCATTTTTAGGGGATAGTCCCGCTTTTGGTAGCGCCAAGGGAGTCGCAGTCGCAAATGGTTATCAGCCTATTTTAGAAGAACTGAATCTTCCTATCATCGATTTTCATGGTCAGCGTTACCAAACCGTCAGCGAAGACTTTGACCATCTGCTACTGTGCAAAGAAGCAATGGAGGCAGATGTCGTGATTAACCTACCCAAGGTAAAATCTCATGCCCAATTGGTACTAACTTTAGGGGTGAAAAATCTATTTGGTTGTGTTCCAGGCAAGATGAAAGCTTGGTGGCATATGGAAGCAGGAAAAGACGCAAATCGATTTGGTGAAATGTTGGTCGAAACTGCTAAAGCAATTCATCCTAACTTAACTATACTTGATGGCATTATTGGTCATGAAGGCAATGGTCCGAGTGGTGGTGAACCCCGTCCACTGGGGATTTTAGCAGCATCACCAGATGTTTTTGCTTTAGATCGTGCTATGGTGCAAATCCTCAATGTTCCAGCAGAACAAGTACCCACTGTCGCTGCATCAATACGGCTGGGGTTAGTTGGTGAACTGAACAACATCAATTTTCCTCACCTACATCCCGACTTACTAAAAATAGATGATTGGCGACTACCAGACAAGTTTTTACCCATTGATTTTGGAATGCCCCGCGTCATCAAGTCTACGTTCAAACATCTTTACATAAGATTTATCAAAGAACCTATGAGTGCATATGCCAAACGATAGTTGCATTTAGCGCATCATATAAGCAACAAGTGCAAAGTCTGTTACAACAATTTCACGCTTTGGCAGAGTAAGCTGTAAATACCCTCCGATTGCTTAACCAAACCGCCCTCATTAAGTGGCGGTTTTTTTATTGCTTAGGCTTTCGTTATCAGAGGTAAAGCACATTGAGATAACACATTTTCAGTTGTGTTTGGATGTGGAGTCATTCTTTGGGTTTAAGTTAAAAGAGTTAGAAGAAATGATTAAATTTTCTTTCGACACGCTACTTTGACACCCCAAAAAATTTGTCCTACGATTGACCCATGAAAACATTTTTTGGGTGCAATTACTGAGGAATTATTTACATGACAGTTCATTTCTACTTGCAAAAGGTTGTCTAGTATCATGTTGCTAGTATCCAGCAGATTGCAAGTTAATGAGGCACACCTTTTCAACTCAAGAGTCCAGATAGAGAGCAAATTTTACTTCTGACTTCTGGCTCAGGAATTGCTGAATTCTGTATGAGCACGCACGCCCAGAGGGCTAACGCGTAGCGTGTCCGCAAGACATATTATGCTGTATATTTTGCAAAGGCACGCTGTCCCTTAGAGTGACAAGCAAGAATAATTTGATATCATTTATCTATGAATATCATCTTGCCAAAAACAGTCATTTTTCATACTATCATTTTCAGTGTTTCCTAAAATGGTTACGAAATTAAGTTAAATGAGTCTGTGAAATTAATGACAAAGTAAAACTTAAAAATTTCAACTCCAATTTTGTATCAAGCGTCTCATCTACAGAAACAAGTATAGATAACTTAAGAAATGATTGATATTATTTCTTAATAGATAGTATAATTTGAAAAAATAGCTAAAATAGAAGTAAGACTCTTCGCAAAAGAGTCAAAACAAAATAATAAGTGTCAAAAACTTCAACTTTTTATGCATTCAAATACCCAATCTGCTGACCCTGCCAGTACATATTCCCATAGGTTGGCAGATATTGTAGGAACAATGATCGGTCTTTTAACTCTGACTCTACCCCTGTTTGTTATTGGCCACTATTCTTCAAACAGTGTTCAGAATCATCAGCAACCAATTACCTACAATATAAAAGCAGATGCAGATTAGACAAAACTTGACTCTTGAACCGCAGTTGCGTGACTGTTGGCAGAGTCGTCGGCAGTTTGCATGCACAAAAAGGGCTTCGAGATTCCCTGTGAGAATGAGATAGACGACTCCTCAACCATCTCTTCCCGTGACAACCTACAATTGCCATAGGTTAGAGATATATTTGTCGTCGGCGTCCGGCTTATGTCCCACCGCTTTGTTTGAGTACAAATATAGCGGGGGACTTACGCCAAATGAGTTAACGGTGGCAGTATGAAATAACAGTAGTCCATTTTAGCCTAGAATTATACACTGGGAGCTAAGCATGAAGCACCCCCTAATTCACCGTTAACTGAGGACTTTTGTTGTGGATTTATCCCGTATTCCTGCCCAACCTAAACCAGGTCTAATTAACGTTCTAATTGAAATTCCAGGCGGGAGTAAGAACAAATACGAATACGATAAAGAACTTCAAGCTTTCGCCTTAGACAGAGTACTATACTCGTCGGTACAATATCCATACGACTACGGCTTTGTACCCAACACCTTGGCAGATGACGGCGATCCATTGGATGGTATCGTGATCTTGGATGAGCCAAGCTTTCCAGGATGTGTCATTGCAGCAAGACCAATCGGTATGTTAGAGATGATAGACGGAGGCGATCGCGATGAGAAAATCCTTTGTGTTCCTGATAAAGACCCACGTTACACTTCCGTAAAATCCTTGAAAGATCTTGCACCACACCGACTTCAAGAAATAGCTGAATTTTTCCGCACATATAAAAATTTAGAAAAAAAAGTGACGGAAATTCTCGGGTGGCAAGATGTTGATCAGGTCTTGCCTTTGGTAGAAAAGTGTATTAGAGCTGGTAGTGGAAAAAGTTAAGACTCACATTCACAAAAAACTTGAAACATTTGCAATACTCCAGCGTCAGTTAATTAATGAACAGCAATCTATTGATTATTGTCTAAACTGATAACTGGTGAGCTTTAAGGTATCTCCTATGCCTATGGCTAACGCCATTCAAAGCAGCGTCTAGGCAGGAGATACATCAGACATGCTCGTCGCAAGGCGATAAGCTGCGCATTTGCCCGATTCGTACGCTTTGCCCTAAGGCTAACGCCAGTTTCTTGTGTCCGGAAACCCTCACAAACAACACCAGTCTCACCAGTACCTGTGTCAGGAAACAGCGGTGCAAAACTGGACTCACCAGTTTTCTACGAAAAAACAACCTTCAAAAGACACTGATAACTGATCACTGATAACTGATCACTGATAACTCAAACCCAATGCAGCGCACGCTTCTTTTGGCAAAAATTCATAACTGCACGCTCACAGCAACAAATATTAACTATGTAGGAAGTATCAGCATAGACCAAGTTCTGTTGGATAAAGCGGGTATCTTATGGTATGAGCAGGTGCACGTAGTGAATGTTTCCAATGGCGAGCGATTTATCACTTATGCAATTCCGGCTGCACCGAATTCAGGAGCAATTGAACTGAATGGGGCAGCAGCACGTCTAGGCATGAGTGGCGATCGCTTAATTATAATGTCTTACGCGCAGTTCAATTCGGAAGAGTTAAAAATATACTCTCCCACAGTTGTCATTGTGGACAACAGAAACCAACTGTTAGAAGTGCGGCGCTACGATGACCTGCTTAGTCGTCAGACCTAGTTTCGAGCAAATATGTCAAATTTTAAGCAGTCGCCTTCCCAGAAGCAGCCAACTCCAGAACCACTGCCTCAAATTTTGAGTCCAGAGTTGGAGTTTGTGGTGCAATTTTGGGGTGTACGGGGTTTAATTCCCACACCAGATAGCCACACCATCCAATATGGTGGTAATACAGCTTGTGTGGAAATGCAAATAGCTGGAAAACACTTAGTTTTTGATGGCGGTACTGGTTTACGGCTACTTGGAAAAAATTGGCTGCAACAACAATCACCCTTAAATGCCCATTTATTTTTTACCAACTCCCAATCAAATCGTATCCAAGGTTTTCCTTTTTTTGCTCCCGCATTCAAGAGCGAAAATTGCTTCCATATTTACGGAACAGCCGCCTTAAATGGAGCATCAATTAAGCAATGTTTGTGTGATCAAATGCTTCAGCCTCACTTTCCTTACCCTTTACAGTTCATGCAATCTGAATTGCACTTTCATAATTTGACATCAGGTAAGGTGGTGAATATAGATGATCTTACCATCACAGCGGCAATCATTAATCACGAGCAAAAATCAATAGGTTATAGAGTCAGTTGGAAAGACTACAGTGTTGCCTATCTCACAGATTTATCTAAGATTGCAAATGAAGCGGATCGAAAATGCATAGCGCAGCTTGCAAAAAACGTTAATTTGCTCATTGCTAATGCCACTTATACAACTCCCGCAGCACCCAATCATAACGAACCTGACTTTCACTGGGGTACTGCTGTCGATTTGGCGAAAACTGCTAAGGTGAACCAGTTAGTTATTTCTCATCATCGTCCAGATGACCACGATGATTTTCTCGACCAAGTTCAGATTGAAGTACAATCTGTCTTCCCTAAAGCATTACTAGCTAAAGAAGGTTTAGTTTTAGCTATTGTATAGTAAATTTTTGATAACAGGGAACTCTTAACAGGGAACTCTTATACCAATTTAATATGAAGCTGCATAGAAAAGAGCTTCTAAAATAAAGTTATAAGAGGAGATAGATATTACCTGCTCGAATGTTAATTGCTCGAATAGTTGTTGTATGCGAGTGCGTAAGTCTTGCAAAGAAGAAAAAAGTTCATTCTTGAGAGATTTTTTGAGATACTGCCACAGCCTTTCAATGGGATTGAGTTCCGGGGAATGAGGTGGTTGAAGCAGGGGAATAATATTTTCCGGCCAATTAATCGCACCACTGATATGAGCAGGAGCTTGGTCTATTTGTAAAATTGCATAATCTTCACCTAATTGCACAAGATACCAGTCTAAAAACTGTTGAAAATATTCACCATTAAGTTTGGGGTAAACTTGAGTGAAAATGTTGTCCTGTGAATGGCTCAATTGCACCATAAATCCAAAAATTTTTCCTCTGCCATTTCACGGATACAGTAGGTTTGACTCCAGAAGCAGTAATCACTTTTCCCGTTAAAGTTTTTAATCCCACCCTGGTTTCATCCTGACACAGATAATGAATACATTTTCCTGGTGCTAGATGTTTTTCTAGGATATTGAGGATGATACCGAGTTTTTTTGAAACTCAGATACTAACTTCTCATCCTGCTTATGGCTTTGCGGACGTGGTACTTTGAGTTTTGCTCCTAATTTATATCTCACTAACGCATACACTGTTGCATACTCTACTTCCAGTCCCTGTTCTTTTTTTAACCACTCCACTATTGCGCCATACCTACTAAAGCCTTTTCCTGTTTTTAACTTTTCCTCAAGTGCTGCGATCGCACGCTCGTTAATTTTTCGTTTTGCTCCTGGAGCTTTTTTAATTTCTAATAATTCATCTAGCCCCCCTGACCTATACTTTTGTATCCACCTTGTCACCGTTGAAGTATCTTTCGCCAAGCGTTTTCCAATGTCTTGCTGCTCCTGAACCTGACCACTTTTGATCCACCACAGCATCATAAGTTTTTCTTTCTGCTTCCCTAAGTTGGCTGTTTGTAAACGTTTTTTAAGTTCTTCTTCGCTCTCTGCGATTTCAATCTTAAAAGGGCGGCTCATGGTTATTTTAATTTATCGAGTTTGTTTCTTCTATTATATGCAGTTTCATATTAAAATGGTATTAACAGGGAACTCTTAACAGGCTTGATGGTCTGGTGGTGTCCGTATCTTCTCATGAGTTCATATCCTAATCTACCTGGCAACGGCTATATTTGAAATAAAAATCTTTGAAATTTTTGTAAAAAATTGGAAATTGTACACAAAACTCATGTTTTTAAATGTGATGGCAATTTCACAAAAAAATGCGACAGGTCTTTTGGTTAGAGAGACCCCCGTAGATAGGTTTTTTGTAGTGGAAACTCTGATTTAACGCTGTTCCGCGAAATTCAAGAGTCCGCCGTGCGGTGGGCGAGGTTGTCG
>NZ_QMEB01000190.1 GCF_012912135.1 Brasilonema bromeliae SPC951
CGCAATGACTATAGTTACGTTGTTCGTGCGTAAGTCCTGCTCTACTGATATCCTGCTGCTTGCAACGAAAACAGTGTCGCATAGCGGTTCTGTGCTTGTAACAACTCCTCATGTGTTCCTTGTTCCACAACCTCCCCAGCTTCGATAACAACAATTTTGTCAGCCATCCGCACCGTAGAAAAGCGGTGAGATATTAAAAATACCATCTGATTTTTCGTCAGGGCGCGAAAGTGATTGAAAATATCAAATTCTGCTTGGGGGTCCATTGCTGATGTCGGTTCATCCAAAACCAAAATATCTGCATGAGTTCGCATAAAAGCACGCGCAAGAGCAATTTTCTGCCACTGACCTCCAGAGAGTTCTTGTCCATCTCTGAACCATTTCCCAAGCTGAGTCTGAAACTTTTCGGGCAAATGTTCAATAAAAGGAAGCGCCATGCCTTTTTCAGCCGCACTCATCCATCGGTTTTTATCTTCAACGTAGTCCACATCCCCCACACCAATATTCTCACCAACAGTAAATTGGTAGCGGACAAAGTTTTGAAAAATCACCCCAATGCGTCGCCGCAGCACATCCACATCCCATTCTTGCAAGTCCAAACCATCTAGTAAGATGCGTCCAGAGTCAGGAGTGTAAAGTTGAGTCAGCAACTTAATCAGCGTCGTTTTGCCAGAACCATTTTCACCAACAATTGCTAACTTCTCTCCCGGTTTCAGGTGCAAGGAAATATTTTTCAGCGCTGGTTGTAAACTTCCTGGATAGGTGAATGATACGTTTTCAAAGCGAATTCCATCTTTAGGTTTTAAGCCTTTCGTAGCTTTGCCTTTTGGCTTTGGAACTTCCTCTTCCAGAAACTCATAAAGATTAGAAAGGTACAAGTTATCCTCATACATCCCCCCGATAGAAGTCAAGGCACTAGAAAATGTAGACTGTCCTTGGCGAAACACCGTGAGATACATCGTCATATCTCCCAAGGAGATTCTGCCTACAACTGTCTCCACCACAATCCAGGCATAAGCTATGTAAAAAGCTACAGTACTCAACAAACTCAGCAGATAACCCCACCATCCTCGCCGTAGTGTCAAGTCGCGGTCTTCACCGTAGAGTCTATTAAATAGGCTGTGGTAACGTTCCAGCAACATATCCCCAAGTTGATAGAGTTTGACTTCCTTGGCAAAGTCTTCTCTAGCCAAAAGGGTTTCCAGGTAGTGCTGCTGACGGGTTTCCGGCGCACGCCAACTAAATAGGCGAAAGGCTTCCCCAGCAAATTTCGTTTCCGCAAAGAATGCGGGCATAGCTGCTAAGATGAGCATCAACACCGCCCAAAATGAAAATTTCACCAGCAAAACGCCGTAAGTCACAAGTGACAACGCGCTTTGCACCAAGCCAAAGGTACGGTTGACCAGAGACAAGGGACGAATTGATGCTTCTCGTCGTGCGTTGGTCAATTTGTCATAAAACTCTGAGTCCTCAAACTGTGTGAGGTCGAGTGTCAGGGCTTTTTCTAAAATCAGAACGTTGACTCGTTGACCAAGCAGCATCCGCAACAAAGACTGGCAAACGGTGAGTCCTCGCTGGCTAGCCGCCAGTAAAGCGACGGCGATCGCCTCTAAACCCACATATATTAAAGGACGATAATTATTGACAAAATCACTCTTATATGATATCTGTTGAGATATCGAAACCACAGCATCGACAATTAACTTACCAATATAGGCTATAGCTGCTGGTAAAAGACCAGCCAGCACAGTTAAACTCGCAAAAATAATGGTCAGCGAGCGGCTAGTCGTCCACACCAAGCTAATAGCTCGTCCACTGTACCGGAAAACTGCGAGAGATTGGCGCAGGCCATTGCGTTTTTTACGAATCCTCATATTCTTTTTATACTGTAAAATCGCGCCTGATTGCAGCGTTCACTCCTATGTCTTCCAGCAGAAATTCATCCTGAGTTGCATTTAAAGACAATAGGCAGGATGAGGGATCATATCCAAATACACCAATTGGAGTATTTGAGGTACTGTGAATAAATGTAAAGCTATAACAAGTTAGCTTTATTTTTCAACTTGACATACAGCATCGTGAGTGCTAAATATTTACCAGAAACTACAGCCCATGTCAGGATTACCCGTCAATCTTGGCAAGACGGATTTCTTGAAGGTGAAGTGAGAGCGGGTGACTTTGAATGGCAGTTCCAATGGCATTTCCGCCGGGGAGAACTTTCTGTCAAGCCTTATAAAGGGCGTGCTTTGATCAAGGAACCCCTCGGTCGCTTTTTAGAGCAACGAGATTACCAGCTCGAACCAGGAGGAGACTATGCTTTCACTATTCGAGCTCAACTGTAAAGAAAAAAGAAACGAAGATTTATCAAGTAAACATGTTTTATAATACTTAACCTTAATTATTCATTATTAACCACTGATTCAGTTAAACGATTGAGGTATCTTTCAATTAACAGGATAGCTACAATGTCGTCTATTGGTCGTGGTGGTTGTCGCAAGCCTTGTGGTAGAAGCTTGGCAAGTCCTTTGGGAGGATACATCTGCCAGTAGCGATCGCGCGCTTCTAAGCTGGTGTAACGCTCATCTACTAAAATGATGTTCAATGGATCTGCTAATTGATTGTGCAGTTCTTGCTTCCAGCGTTTTGCTGTGGTTTGGTCACCCATGACGAGTAAAGAAATGGGGAACTTTTGACGCAGCGACATGATAGCGGCGATCGCCTCAGCTGCTAACACAACTTCGTGATAGTACACTTGTCTATCAAGTCCCATCACAGCTAAACCACACTTATCACGACCTGGATCAAAACCCAAAATAGCTGGTTGGGTTGGTAGGAATTCACGGGAAGTCATAATAAAAATTTAAAATTAGGAAGAACGCAGAAGGCAGAACGAGAGAATTCTCCACAAATGAAATATATTCTATGTAAGAAAAAATTCTTTTTTCTCCATAAATGAATTCAGGCGCAAGAGAGTCGCAACTCACGCACCAAAACTCCGCTCCTATTGACGCGCGATTTCTAAATTTCTTCTGACTACTGAGTTTTAACCATTTTTTGGGTCAAAAGTCAACAGCTTTTGAACTGTGGACTTTTGATTATAGATTATGAAAACTTAACAATTAGTAATATATAAGACTCCTATTTGATTTTTGAAAAAAACTCGGTACACCTTTATTCCTTCTTCGATGTTAAGAGTTAAGCGTTAAGAGTTCCCTGTTCCCTGTTCCCTGTTCCCTGTTCCCTGTTCCCTATTCCCTGTTCCCTATTCCCTGTTCCCTAGTAGTTAAGTGCTAAAAATAATCTGCCCGTTTTGGATGGCTATGAGTTTGACTTTCAGTGGTCCAGCTGTGTATGTATCCTCTGCAGCAATAGCTTTGATATCTATTGGCTGGTTGTACTGTCTCAACTGGGCGATAAAGCGAATGAAAGTTCCATCTATTTGAATACTTTCTAAAATACCAGCATTACGAGCGCGAAATTGCGAAGCAGAAATCAGCTGTTCCAGCCGCTGTCGCAGTTGAAAAGATGTCATTGTTTTGGGATCTGCGCTTGTTGTTGCTATAACTTGACCTCCGGTAAAAACGACTTGATTGCGTGCTGCATCAGCAAAAAATGCAATCTGCTTCTCTCCCCTGACGTAATTGCCAGCAGAAAAAATTCTTACCACATATTCTCGACCATCATTAATTTGCTTGGTTAATTGATCAACCTGCTCATTTGTCACTTGCAGGATCTGCAAATTTGCTTGATTGGTGGCACCAGGCTCACTTAATTCGATACTAGCGTTTCGATTAGCTTCCTGTAAAAGTTGAACGATCAACTGACGCCCCAGAACAGGTTGTTCCACATGAACAACGCCTGTAGCAAGAACTTGACCGCGAACGAGTGCGAGTTTTCCTAAACGCAGGTCACGGTAAGACTGGTAATATTTCTCCAGCCTTGCTACTTCCTGTTCCAGAGAATCTTGTTGTGTTTCCAATTCTTTGAGGCGAGATTCCCGTTGAGCAATGACTTGCTCTCGTGCTGCAATTGCTGTGTTTCGCTTTTTAATGAGTTGATCCAGTTCGGCAATTTTTTGATCCCGTTGTTGAACAGCTTGCTGTCGATTGGCTAGTTCGCGATCGCGTTTCTCAATAGCTGTTTTGGCTTGCGAAATCGCTTTTCTTGCTTCCTCATACAGTCGTTGGCGTTCTACCTTTCTTTGTTCAATTTCTACCAACAGCTTTTTTTTCTCATTCTCAACGCTTTGAAGTTCCGCTATCGCTTGTTTATAGCTAGCGACTGCTTGACTTAGTTGGTTTTGTGTGCCTTGAAGTTGAGCTTGAGTTTGAGCTTGTTGGCTAATAGTACGGTTCAGTTGAGTCTGAGTCTCCTGTTGTTTAGCGTTTGCCTCCCGCAACGACTGATTTGTTTGCTGCAAGCGGTCTTGTTGAGCCTTTTGTTCTTTTCGAGCTTGTTCTAGCTCACCTTTAGTGTCTTCTAGCTGTTTTGCTGTTGTGTTGAGTTGTTCGCGCTTGCGCCTGAGATCTTTTTGAATATTCTCTAGCTCAAACACTCCTGTGCGCAATCCGTCGTCGGCAGCAAATAAAATTCCTAGGGTTGATGCCGAGACCAACGTACCAGTCAGAATAGTTATCAGTACTGCCGTGTTTTTCGGACGCAGGTTAAACAGGGAGAGGCGGGCTTTGCCAACTCGTGTGCCAATGCGATCGCCCACGGTGGCAATGACGCCTCCCAAAATTAAAATTGCTGCTATTAGGATGTACCCGGTGGTCATCTTCTCCTACCGACGAAATCCTTCCAGATACAGCCTACTACTTCCAGTCATTCTCTGTGGGAAATTAGTGTAAGTCAAGCATTGACATGACCAAATCTTCACGAGTCTTTATTCCTAATTCCAACAGAACTCAACAGACGCCATGAACACTTACTATCTCAGTCACCTGCAGCATAGTGCAAAGCCACGTTTACAACTGGCAAACCCTTGGGATCACCTTCTTGCAGTTTACACTCACCAAGCAACTGGCGGGAGTCACGCAGTGGCTTCAGCTACCTTTAATTTGCTTTTTAAACATCTACAAGGAAGCCTTGCACGGGAAAATCCCACAAACCTTGCATGAAAAAGATTTCTTTCCTTCATCGTTCTGAGTCAGGAGTTGCTGAGTTCTATTTTCAAGCTAGGAAACTATGCATGGCAGTTGCTTACAGAGGTTGATACACGCCTGGTACCTCCTGAACAGAACTCTTGCAACAAGGAGGGCATTGCCGACGTTAATCCGCTTTGGGTTGCAAGGAATGACCTAAAAGGTGTCAATTCGTCTTGCAATAAGGAGGGTATTGCCGATGTCAGTTGTAGTAAGTGACGTTTATGAGTCATTTTTTCTGACTTTTTTATCTAACTCAGAAATGACTGTTCATAGCTAGTGAACTTTGTTTAGGTAAATTGGCGACTTAAGGTAACAGGCTTATGAACAGTAATCTTTTTCTTGTGTATTGAAATCATCTTTTTCTCACGCAAGTCACCTAGTAATCTAGTGACAGTCACGCGAGTCGAACCAATTGCTTCAGCGATCGCTTGATGAGAAAGCTTGAGATCAATTGTGATTCCATCTGCACAAGGAACGCCAAAATCACGACAGAGAATTAACAAAAAACTCACCAATCTAGAACCCATATCTCTGTGAGCGAGTGTTTCTATCATCATCTCTGTCTGTAAGATCCGCGAAGACAATCCTCGCAGCATTAGCATCGACAGTTCTGGGTTTTCTTTAAGCGCTTGTTCCACCTGTTCAATTGGTGCTGAGAGCAATTCTACAGATGTGAAAGCAACCGCATGGTAAAACCTGTCTGACTTGTTTCCTGTCAGCAAGGATAAGACGCCGAAAACACTATTTTCCCGCAGCAGTGCTACGGTTATTTCTTCTCCTGCTTCATACACCCTGGAGAGCTTAACGGCACCTTTCAATAGAAAATACACTCGTTCGGCGGGATCGCCGGGGAAAAAGATGGTTTTACTACGTTCAAATGTTTCCACAACCGGCGGAAACGCTCCGGTCGCCATCTGACGAAAAACACTTGCTAGGGCTTTATCTTGTGTCACGAGCATTTACCTTCCCCTACCCAATGCCGGAAAAATTAAAATCGATTTCCTAAGAATACACCGGAAAAATCAAGAACACATTGTCAATGTTTTTGTACTTTCCTATACTTAATCTCACTCACTCATATAGTAATTCTAAACCATTTGTGAAATTTCCCATAACGTCACCTGTAATTTGTCTAGTGTCTAGAGTCCAAAGTCATAACAAGTCACAAAGAAACGCAACTTGTTTTAACAGAGGGAATCACCAAGGGCGAGATCCTCAAGATGATTCTAACGAGCAGTCTTACAACTTAAATTGGATTGCTCTGTTTATTTGTTCATCATGATACATAATTTTGGATGTTTAGATCTAGTCCTTTTTCAAAGTTAATTACAAAAGTTTTTGAAGAACTTTCTGGAAGTAAAAAAAATAGACACACTCATCCTGTAGAAGGTGTAAAACTGTAGTCAGCAGCTGGTCTATGGTAGATAGAAAAAAATTCTATTGACTACCTAATACCTACTATCTACTACCATACATTTCCCATCCACTGTTTACTCCTAAATCATTTATCACTACTATGTTTTGAGCATATATTTTAAGAATTGAACGATGATTTTGTGGTATCAAAAGCTGACTCCAGAATCGTGTTTACAAATAGTACCCAAAACAAAGACAAATCGGTGTCAGATTCTAGTATGCTCAAGCAGGAGTGTTCACATTAAGAATTGATATGCTAGATCTGACCGGAAAAAAAGCCTTAGTAACGGGAATTGCAAACAACCGCTCAATCGCCTGGGGGATTGCCCAACAACTGAACGCAGCAGGAGCGAACCTGGGTATTACCTATTTGCCAGATGAAAAAGGCAAAATGGAGAAAAAAGTCGCAGAGTTGGTAGAACCGCTAAACCCCAGCTTGTTTCTTCCTTGTAATGTCCAAAACGACGAAGATCTTAAGTCTACCTTCAATGCGATTAGCGATAAGTGGGGATCTTTAGATATCCTTATCCATTGCCTTGCCTATGCCAATAAAGAAGACCTGAGTGGAGATTTTAGCCAAACATCCCGTTCTGGCTTCAATTTGGCTTTAGAAATCAGTACTTACTCCTTAGTGCAACTCGCTGGATATGCTAAACCCTTGATGACTCAAGGAGGAAGTATCGTCACTCTCACCTATCTAGGAGGTGTGCGGGCAATTCCCAACTATAATGTGATGGGAGTTGCGAAAGCAGGGCTAGAAACGAGTGTGCGATACCTAGCTGCTGAAATGGGACCACAAAATATCAGAGTGAATGCCATCTCTGCTGGTCCAATTCGTACTTTAGCCTCTAGTGCCGTAGGAGGAATCTTGGATATGATTCATCATGTGGAGCAGGTGGCTCCTCTACGACGCACTGTCACTCAGCTAGAAGTGGGCAATGCGGCAGCTTTCTTGTGTAGTGACCTGGCAAGTGGAATCACAGGGCAAGTCCTTTATGTGGATGCAGGATATGAAATCATGGGTATGTAACGTTAATATTGCTATTTGCTAACCAATAACTACTATTTGTGTATTTACCATTAGTTATTAGGTATTAGCAAATGGCTCTGACCCATTACTCCATAATTAAGCATAAGCCAGGTTCTGTATGCAAATAAGCGATTCCTCCAGCACAGACTCCGTCCTACGTCAAATTATCCCCTCACAGCACGAACAGCTCCCTGGGGGCGCTCGTATTGCCGAAATTAGCCGTAGGACAAGCGAAACGGATGTGTATGTTAGAGTCAACTTGGATGGGACAGGAGTTTGCAATGCAGCAACTGGCATTCCCTTTTTGGATCATATGCTGCATCAAATTTCCTCCCACGGGCTAATTGACTTAGAAGTTAGGGCGACAGGAGATTTGCACATCGACGATCACCACAGCAACGAAGATGTTGGTATTACCTTGGGTCAAGCAATAAGCTTGGCCCTTGGCGATAAAAAAGGTATTGTCCGCTTTGGTCATTTCGTTGCGCCTCTTGATGAAGCACTCATTCAAGTGGCGCTAGATTTTTCCGGACGTCCCCACATCAGCTATGGCTTGCAAATTCCTACCCAGCGAGTGGGAACTTATGACACCCAGTTAGTGCGCGAATTCTTCGTAGCTTTGGTAAACCATAGTCAAATGACGCTACATATCCGCCAATTAGATGGTATGAATTCCCATCACATTATTGAAGCAACATTTAAGGCCTTTGCCAGAGCAACGCGCATGGCAGTAGAAATTGATCAGCGTCGTGCTGGTACAATTCCCAGTTCTAAGGGGATGTTATAAACTAGCACAAGCACGGGGAGTCATTACTACTCCCTACTCCCTCTCTCATCTCCCCCACTTGCTATTGAGGGGAGATTAGTCTTAATGGTGTTATAATTACCAGTCAACTCGCTCATCTGTCATTACATCTTATTTTATCTGTTGTATTAAGCACAACATGATGTCTGTCGCAAACACCCCTGAGTCTCAACTGAATACCACAAGTATTCCGCCAGTTGTTCTAACCTCTGAGTTGGAAAAAGTCTATCGCACAGGCTTTTTTTTGAATCAAAAGGTCGTATCTCTCAAAAGCTGTTCTTTGAAAGTTTATAAGGGGGAAACTTTTGGGTTACTTGGACCACATGGTGCTGGTAAAACAACTTTGTTGAAATTGTTGCTGGGAATGATTCGTCCAACATCAGGACGAGGATTGCTTTTGGGCAGACCATTAGGCGAGCGTACTCTCAAAGAACGCATCGGCTATCTGAGCGAAAATCTCTCTTTTTCTCAATATCTCACAGGCTGGGAATTTTTGCAGGTTTGTGCTGGGGTATTTAAAATTTCTACAAAGGTGCAACGTCAACGCATTCCTCAACTCCTGGAACTGGTCGGGTTATCCCAAGCTGACGCCCGCAAAAAGCTGCTTCGTCGCTACTCTAAAGGGATGCTACAGCGTGTTGGTATGGCAAAAGCACTGATTAACGACCCAGAACTGTTGTTGCTTGATGAACCGATGTCGGGTCTTGACCCTGTGGAACGTTACCAAATGCGAGATATTATCATAGCGATTAAAGCCGCAGGTAAGACAATTTTTCTCAACAGCCATGTTGTGAATGAAGTTGAACAAATTTGCGATCGCGTCGCTATCCTTAGTCAAGGAGAACTCATTTCCTCTGGTTCTGTTGATCAACTCTTAGGAACAAATCACCTGTATCATGTCAAAGGTTACGGCGGTAATTGGGAAGTTCTTAAAAAATGGGTTCCCAATCTAGAGTACCAACCTGATGGTTCTTGGCAAGGTAAAGTTCAAGGCGATGTTTATGATTTTCTTGCCAGTTTTCGTCTCATGGGAGGACAACTCATTGGTGTGAATTTGTCTCGTCCCTCTTTGGAAGATTTTTTTCTGGAACAGATCCAAAGACACAATCAGTCTTAGATCATTTCATACGTATGTTAGTCGGCTTGTTTTTCCTCATTCTGACTAACTGTAAATAATTCTAGCAAGAAAATGGGCTGACAAAAAACGCAGCGGCGCGGGAGTTGGAAGAAAGTTTGTTTCGTTATGGTGACGAATTCATCGTGACGACTACTGATTCAAACTCCTTAACTTTAGTCTCCTCATCGTCTTCAGTCACAGATTTTTTTGCCCCTTACAAATAACAGATGGCTGAGACAAAAAATATGCACTCCTCAAACGATTGTCTCTTCTTAGTAAGATTTTGATGCTATAGCAGTTGCGAGGTAGATTAGGACATGAACTAATGAGAAAATACGGACACAAGGATACTTTCCAGCCTGTTAAGAGTTTCCTGCTGTACGTCTTTTTCTGCTTTGATGACACGCTCTCTTAACTAATAAATCCTACTTTTATTACACGTCAGATTTGCTAGTCAAAAAAAATTTTGTTAATACTACTGTACGAAGAGAGTATTTCTCAGATAAAATGTCATGAAAACCACAATATTGTAAAAGCAAGTATGATAAAGTTTCACTATTTAAATGAACTTCACTAAAAATTCAAATGAAATAAACAATTATCATTCGGAAAAACAAGATTTTTTAAGAAAATAAAAGTGTTAAGGAACTTGAAGAAAAGACAAGAGTCAAGCTTAAAATGTTAAGACAGTACTTTACTAATAGTAGTTTCAGGTAAATATGGAAAATACAAGGTTAAAGTTTATCAGCCAACCATTTGGGGGTGTGGTACTGTTAACTGCTATTAATTTCGCTTTCCCGCTTACTAGCTTAGCTCAGAATCCAACCAAACAATCAACAACACAGTTAAATAATTATACATCAGGACAAGCCCTACCTACAGGGACACAAAGAAATACAAAAGCTCCAAGACAACTGGTACCATCAGCAACACAGGTAAAGAAAAACTATACACAAGGACAAACCGTACCCGCAGCAACAACACCAATAGATACAAAATATACACAGAGACAAGCAGTACCAGGGGGAACACAAGTAAATACAAACTATACGTTGGGAGGTGGCGATCGCGTCAGAGTCAGCGTATTTGAAGTTCCCGAATATTCAGGCGAGTACCAAATTCCTCCGGGTGGAGGGCTGAACCTACCTTTAATTGGTAGTGTTTCTGTTTTAGGACTGACCACAGAAGAGGCAGCTGAATTAATTACTCAGAAATACTCTCGCTTTCTCAAACGACCGATCATAACAATCAATCTTTTATCACCTCGCCCCATAAATATTTTTGTTGCTGGAGAGGTGACACGTGCAGGAGCTTACAGTCTCAACTTACAAGCAGGCGGAGGGAATGCTCCTAGTGCGCAATTCCCAACTTTACTATCGGCACTGACGACAGCTCAAGGGATCACACAGTCAGCGGATGAGACAAGAGTGGAGTTGAGGCGTAGGATAGGACAAGGTCCAGAGCAAGTTAGTGTTGTCAATTTGAAGGAGATTAGACAAACAGGCAGAATAAGGCAGGATTTGACATTGCGGGATGGAGATACCATCTACGTTCCAACAGCAACGACTATAGACTTGGCAGATGCACGAAATTTAGCTTCATCAAGCTATGCCGCAGATCCGACCAAACCTCGTACAGTAGCACTCATTGGTGAAGTTCTCCGTCCAGGTTCGTATCTTGTCAGCGAAGGTGCTTCAGAAGGAGGAAATGCAAACAACACAACTGGTGCACCAAGTATCACTGGACAACCAACTTTGATGCGAGCACTGCAACTGGCTGGGGGAATTACGCCAGAGGCTGATGTTCGTAATGTAGCAATACGCCGACGCACCAGAACAGGTAACGAACAATCAATCAAAGTTGACCTGTGGAAACTACTCAATAGTGGTGACATTAATCAAGACGTGATTTTGCAAGACGGAGATACGATCGTATTTCCAACAGCAACAGAAGTCAGTCGAGCAGAAGCGACTCAATTAGCGACTACGACTTTGGCTCCTTCTCGCATTCAAGTCAATGTGGTTGGTGAAGTAAAAGCCCCAGGCGTGAAACAAGTTCAGCCTAATACTCCGTTAAATCAAGCATTGCTTGCAGCAGGCGGATTTAACGATGCGAGAGCAAGTAGAACTACTGTTGATTTGGTTCGCCTCAACCCAGATGGCTCTGTGACGAAACGGGAAGTCAAAGTAGATATCAAACAAGGAATTAATGAGCAAACCAATCCCATACTCCGTAATAATGATATCGTGATAGTTAACCGCTCTGGTATAGCCAAGACTGGTGATGCTGTAGGTGCTTTCTTCAATCCTTTTGGCACTGTGCTTGGTATTTTTAGATCTTTATTCGGGTTTTAAACAAAGCTGTAAACTGGGGACACTCGCTAGCCCCTAAGGGGGCGCTGCGCAAACGCTCAAATTCAAAATTCGCTCATTCAAAGTTCAAAATTATTTTTTTGAACTTTGAATTCCCAACAAAAAGATGTGGAGATTATTAATTTTGAATTTATAATTTTGTTTGCTTAATACCAATTTGAAAAAAGAATACGACAGATACACATTCTCAAACCCTTGTGATGTCTGGCTTTCTTCATTTTGATAGCGCAGCGTGCCGCAGGCATACTTCTCCGGATTGCGAATTTTGAATTGGTATAACGTGCCCAAAGGGCTTATTGGTAACTCATATGCAGTTTGAGCTTGGTAAATATTGGCACAAGGCATCTTGGGCACAAAAATTACTCTGTCCTTTGATGCTTGTTTTGGGATGGGGTGTGGGAATGCCTTCTACAATAGCCGCCCAAACAGTTACTATCCGTTTAGGTCCGTTTCAGCAGTCAGTGGCGATCAGAGACCTAGAAAAGTTTGCCAAAACCGGGAAATTACCAGAAGGACTGGAACTTTTGTCACCAGTGCTAAACTCGCAAGTGCGAGAATTGCTAACCAAGCGGTTGGAAGTCAATCCTGCTGTTGCAGACAGATTTATTGATAACTTGGTGCGATCGCCCGGAGGTAGACAGTTCATATCATCTTTGGGTGGAGTCATACCAGGTAGTACAACAGAAAGTATCAAAGCCACCCTGAATTTCGCACTCCGACAAGCAAACGGTTTTAGCGCATTGAGTTTCTTGCGAGCTTACCCAGGAGAAAATATTACCGTAGACGCTACGAAAGCTGTCGGTTTAGCGGTAGACTTTAACCCAAACAACTTACAGAGTCAAGCCTTTGGTCTGTTGCTTGAACGAGAGTTATCTGTTGAAAGTAGCATACCATTCAAAGCAGCATTCGACCCAGCAGCGCTGGGGAATCAAGTCGTACAGCAGCAGACAATTGTTTTGAATGACCAACAGCGTAACCGTATTATTCCTGTAGATATTTATTGGAGTCAAAATTCGAGTCAGGGAAACACCGAAAACCCACTCGTTGTCCTCTCGCACGGATTCGGGGCAAACCGACGATTCTTGAGCTATTTAGCGCGTCATTTAGCTTCTTATGGCATAACTGTTGTTGCTGTTGAACATCCTGGGAGCAATGTTGATGCTGTCGGTAGAGCCTCAGATAAACAGAATTTGGCACAGCTGCTAGCAGGTACTGAGTTTATTGAACGACCAAAAGATATTACCTTTGTGCTGGATGAACTGACAAAACTCAATACTCAAATTGGTCAACTTCAGGGTAAGTTCAACACTGAAAAAGTCACTGTCATCGGTCATTCCTTGGGAGGTTATACCGCTTTGGCTTTGGTAGGAGGAGAGGTTAACTTGGAAGAGTTACGTCAATTTTGTAAAGATTCTTTAAATATCGGCGAAGCGCCTGGTGATTGGTTACAATGTTCAGCGGCTTCCTTACG
>NZ_QMEB01000191.1 GCF_012912135.1 Brasilonema bromeliae SPC951
GCTTGCGAATAATGCTTACTTTACCTGACTTTGAGGCTTAACTGAACTGTATTGACTTATGTGTCATTTATGATTTGTAAAAACCAAGGACTAATGACTAATGACTAATGACTAATGACTAACCTCCATACAACATCTCATTACGACTAGCCGCACCTAATTGAGGTATTGTGTTGACAGCTATGTGGGGAGTGAGAGTAGCAGGAACACCAGGAGCAACTTGTAATTGCTGCACCAGACGTTGCAACAATTGGTCTTGTCCAGTGCGGAAACCTGAGACATTTGTACCACGGTTAATGATGGCAAACCAGACCAAACCGCGATCGCGTGTAGGTACCACTCCGGCTAAAGCACTAACATCCCGGAGAGTGCCAGTTTTCATGATCGTAGCCGCAGGTAAATGTCTAGAGTGCATCGTCCCCCGATGGTCAAACCCGGAGACTGGAAATAAGTCAGCCAAAGTCAACTGATAAGCGAGTGCTTCCTGTTGAATTGCCATAAACATTGCACAAACTGCTCTGGGAGAAATACGATTTTCCGGTCCTAACCCTGAACCGTTGATTAACTGAATTTCTGACTGTGGTACTCTTGCAAGTCTGGCTGCTGTTGATTGCACGACCTCCGCTCCCCCCACAGCATCTGCCAGCATTTGAGCTATTTCATTGTTACTGAAAACGTTCATCTCCCTAATGATTTGCTTTAGGGGTAGTGAGTGGTGACGCAATAGCAAAGTCGGTTGAGGATTTGCTATTGGTTCTACTTTCACTCCCCCAGCGATGACAAGTTGAGGCTTGGGAGTTCCTTTTGGCATCAGCGAGTGTTGAAAAGTAGCCCCACGGGGCCAAGTAGCAGCATTCAGTGCTTGCTTAAGCATCTGACCTGCTAGCAGTGGATGACGTTGGAAATTCATGGCAAAATTGCCGGTAATCACTAAATTTCCTGTAACACGCTTAATGCCCATCTGGTTGAGACTATTGCCAAGGGTAATGGCTTCCTCCCAAACAAACATCGGATCGCCACCACCTGTAATGACCAAATCGCCCTGTAATACTCCATTCTGCAACGGTCCTGTAGCACTCACCAAAGTTTGAAATTGGTGGTCTGGACCAAGATTTTTGAAAGCAGTAAGTGACGTAGCAACTTTGGTTAAGGAAGCAGCCGGTAGAGCAGTCGTGCCTTGGTGATTAGCCATAAGCATCGGTCCAGATTGCATCCAAATTCCTTGGCTCTCCATTTGATTTGCTGCCACTAATTTTAATGTTTGTAGTCCTTTGAGATATTCCAGCACCGTATTAGACCCAGCTGGATTTGGATCGGCGGCAACAACTAAGCCAGGACTACCTTGCCAAGCCAATATATCCAAAGCATTTATGGGCTTGACAGTGACCCCAGCCATTTCTAGCCAAACAGAAATTAAACCTGAACCAAACAATTCCAGCATGCTTCATTGCCTCTGTAGAATATGCTATTTTGTTTCGTGTATGATTACGTAAGTGTTTCCTGCTGTTAAGCATTGAGTCATGATAACCGCACTTTTTGCCATGCGGAAGTAGGGCATGCAAAGAAGCTTTGGTACAAAGTATAACCATACGTTCAAAATATTTGAAAATAGAGGGTTTTCATTTGCACGTTTAGTGAATCTAGTTGTTAATGCAGGGCACTCATTTTTGTCTATCCCACATTTTTCTGAGGTTGACGCCTAAATCAGGCTAATTTTGTGATTTTAAGTAGCTTTGGTGCTTTTTGTGTTGCCAAAAATCCTGTTTTTGTCAAAAGGGATTAAATTTTATCCTAAATACTGTGGTTTTGGTTCTCAGTTACAGAGGTAATTCATGTTATGTTGAGCTTGTCAGCACCTCTTGAGAAAGGATGATCGATCAAGCATGAAGATTGAAAGTTTTATAACTCATACTTCATAACTTTTGCCTTGATCAGAACATCTACTACTTTCAGTAGAGGCATCTGGTAAAATTTGTAAGGTTTCTAGAAGCTCTGAGCAATGGGATCGACTGGCGCACGGATCGCAATTGACGCAATGGGAGGGGATCACGCACCCGGTGAAATCGTTGCTGGCGCACTGCGAGCACGAGAAGAATTGGGTGTAGAAGTCTTATTGGTAGGCGAACCCCAACAAATAAAAAGCAAACTGCCGCCAAAAACTCATCTGGGGCAGGTGGAGATCGTTCCTGCTGAGGAAACGATCACAATGGACGAGGAGCCTTTAAGCGGTATCAGACGCAAACCTAAGGCTTCGATTAACGTAGCGATGGATTTGGTAAAAAGTCAGCGGGCTGATGCTGTGGTTTCTGCTGGTCACTCTGGGGCAGCGATGGCATCAGCTTTGCTCCGCTTGGGACGACTCCGAGGAATTGACCGTCCAGCAATTGGTGCGGTGTTTCCGACGATAGTAGCAGGTAAACCAGTGCTCATACTTGATGTGGGCGCAAACGTAGACTGCCGTCCTAAGTTTTTAGAGCAATTTGCCGTTATGGGGTCGGTTTATAGTCAGTATGTCTTGGGTATTCAAGAACCATCTGTCGGTTTGTTGAATATCGGTGAGGAAGACACCAAAGGGAATGACGCGGCTGTTCGTGCTAACCAACTGCTGCGTGAAAATCCCCAAATCTCATTTATTGGCAATGCGGAAGGACGTGATGTCCTTTCCGGTCGCTTTGATGTGATTGTGTGTGATGGATTTGTGGGCAATGTGTTGTTAAAATTTGCCGAAGCAGTTGGGGAAGTCCTGTTGCAGATTATCCGAGAAGAATTACCCCAGGGATTACACGGTCAAATTGGGACAGCAATTTTAAAACCTAACCTCAAGCGAATAAAGCAGCGCGTAGACCATGCAGAACGTGGAGGGGCCTTGCTTTTAGGCGTTGATGGAATTTGCATTATCAGTCACGGTAGCTCCCAAGCACCTTCGATTTTTAATGCAATTCGCATGGCAAAAGAAGCTGTGGATAACCAAGTGTTGCACAGAATTCAGTCTCAAAACATCAGCATTCAGCGCGAAAGTGGTTAACAGTCAATTGTTTCGAGTCAAAGTCAAACTCAAAAGTTTTTTACTAACGACTAAAGACTGTTGACTAAAGACTAATGACTAATGAGTAATGACTAAAAGCTGATAGCTTTGGAGATGCCAGAGTGCAAAACTTAGGAATAGCAATCACAGGAAGTGGATCCGCAGTACCAGCAACTTTCCTGGATAACCACACATTAACAGAACTGGTTGAAACATCAGACGAATGGATTACCACAAGAACAGGAATTCGTCAACGGCGATTGGCAAAAGCAAGTGAAACGGTAACTGAACTTGCGAGTGCTGCTAGTCGGCAGGCGATCGCGATGGCTGGAATTTCCCCACAAGACTTGGATTTAATTCTGCTAGCCACCTCTAGTCCTGATGACTTGTTTGGCAGTGCTTGTCAAATTCAAGCCCAATTGGGAGCTACCAAAGCGGTAGCTTTTGATATCACCGCAGCCTGTTCTGGCTTTGTGTTTGGGCTAGTGACCGCTGCTCAATACATCAGGACTGGGGTTTATCAAAACGTACTGCTTGTTGGAGCGGATGTTCTCTCTCGTTGGGTGGATTGGCAAGACCGGGGTACTTGTGTATTGTTCGGAGATGGTGCAGGAGCTGTAGTCATACAGGCAAACCAAAAGGATTACTTGCTGGGATTTGAACTTAGAAGCGACGGAACTCAGAATAACTGCCTTAACCTTGCCTATGCAGCTGAACCTACACAACTGACTCAAGAGGTCAATGTTGGCAAAGGCAACTTCCAACCCATCACCATGAATGGCAAAGAGGTATACCGTTTTGCCGTACAAAAAGTCCCAGAAGTGCTTGACAAAGCTTTGTTTCGCGCTAACCTTAGTGTTGACCAAATAGATTGGCTATTATTGCACCAGGCAAATCAGCGCATTCTCGACGCTGTTGCTCAACGCCTAAATATTCCAGAACACAAAGTTATTAGTAATCTCGCCAATTATGGCAACACTTCTGCCGCCTCCATTCCTCTTGCTTTAGATGAAGCAGTGCGGCAGGGCAAAATCAAAACAGGTGATATTATTGCTGCCTCTGGCTTTGGTGCTGGACTAACGTGGGGTGCAGCAATCTTCCAATGGGGAAGATAGTTTTTTATCCTTTGTCATTGGTTATTTGTTCTTTGTTAATAACAAATGATCAATGACCAATGAACGGCAGGTGCTCATGGGGGAAACCCCCAAGACCGCACTGCCTCCCAATGACCAATGACTCATGACTAATGACTAATGACTAAAACTGCATGGGTATTTCCTGGACAAGGTTCGCAGTCCCAGGGAATGGGAATAGACTTATTAGATGTGCCATCCGCGCAAGAAAAATTTGCTCAAGCTGAGAACATATTAGGCTGGTCTGTCATCGAAATCTGTCAGAACAATGCCGAAAAGCTATCGTACACTCTCTACACACAGCCTTGTTTATACGTTGTAGAAAGCATTCTCGCTGATATTGTGCGAGAAAAAGAAAAACCGAATTTAGTTGCAGGTCACAGTTTAGGAGAATACGTCGCCCTTTACGTGGCTGGAGTATTCGAGTGGTCTGATGGGTTGCGTTTAGTAAAGCGTCGTGCCGAACTTATGGAGACCACTGCAGGTGGGATGATGGCGGCTTTAATGAACTTTGATCGTGAACAGTTGGAAAAAGTCATTGCTGAAACTCCCGAGGTAGTGATAGCAAACGATAATAGTCCCGGTCAAGTAGTCATATCAGGCACACCCGCAGCAGTAGAAGCCGTAATGTCTCAAGTTAAAGCAAAGCGTGCTAAGCCTTTGAATGTTTCTGGGGCATTTCATTCGCCTTTAATGGCACCAGCAGCCGCTGAATTTCAAGATATTTTAGAATCAGTCGAATTTCATCAAGCTTTTGTACCAGTGTTATCAAACGTAGAACCAGTTCCTACTGTTGATGCAAGTGTTTTGAAAAAACGTTTAATACAACAAATGACTGGAGGAGTGCGATGGCGAGAAATTTCACTAGCACTACCAGAAAATGGCATTGAGCGAGTGGTAGAAATTGGTCCTGGTAATGTGCTAACTGGTTTAATTAAACGCACTTGCTCTGACTTAATCTTAGAAAACGTCAGCAGTGTAGCTGATTTGGCTCTTTAGTGAGTTATGACTAGTGAGTCGTTAATTGTGTCACTAACTACTCACTACTCACTTGTTCCACATTCAGATTGGTGATTTCCATAGTTTGAATTTTGAATTTTGAATTTTGAATTTTGAGATTGCTTCGCTTCACTCGCAACGCTACGCGATTTTGAATTTTGAATTGTTTAACCCCTCCCACTCGACTATGTCTCGAAGCCGTGAACCATATGTAAGTTTGTTACTGTACCATGCATTTAAGTGGTCAGTGGTCAGTCCTATGCTTCAGGTTTATTTCAAGGGACGAATTTATGGTGCTGAAAATGTCCCTAAAACAGGACCACTACTACTAGTTAGCAATCATGCTAGTAACTACGATCCACCCATTGTTTCTAATTGCGTACGCCGTCCAGTGGCGTTTATGGCAAAGGAAGAACTCTTTAAAATCCCAATTCTCGGCAAAGCAATTCAGTTGTACGGTGCTTATCCTGTGAGTCGAGGTAGTGCTGATCGCACTGCTATCCGTGCAGCTATGAAGTATCTTGATGACGGGTGGGCTGTAGGTCTTTTTCTGCAAGGAACACGTACTCCAGACGGACGCATTACAGATCCTAAAAGAGGTGCAGCCCTGATTGCTGCTAAAGCCAAAGTCCCACTTTTACCCGTATCTTTATGGGGAACTCAGGCGATTGAGCAAAAAGGTTCGAGAACTCCTCTTTCTGTTCCAGTCACAGTGCGAATTGGGACGTTGATAGATCCTCCCAGTTCCAATGATAAAGAGGAATTGGAAGCATTAACGCAAAAGTGTACAGCAGAAATTAACACGCTCCACGAGTTGGGACGATAATTTGGAAGAGTCTGAAAATATGCTTAAAGGAGGTGGCAAAAGCCACTGAATTTGTGTCAATTTAAAACAATGCAATTTGAATTTGAGATTTAGAATCGCTAATTGAGTAGATAATTGTCAATAATTGTCTGACAAATAGCATATTTTTTGCGCCTCTTTCTCAGGAAAAAGACCAAAAACCATAATCTAAAATCCTAAATTAAAGTTGATATTTGTTCCACGTTGCTAGACCAAATTCACTGTCATCAAGCTATCCCTAAATAATATATGAGCAGTTTTGATGCCAACAATCTTTGGTATCGCCTAAATAATCTGGCGTTAGTCCGTTTTTTGCTTTTCGTTGCTTCTGGGTGGGCGATTGTACTACTTCTAGATTATTTTCAATCAGTCATTGTTATTTTTACATTTGCTGCCATTTTAGCTTTTTTACTGAGTTATCCTGTACAATGGCTGCGGCACTTTTTACCACACAGTATAGCAGTTGTTGTCATTTTCCTATTGAGTATTACCCTTATTGGTGGTTTGACAATTACTGTAGGTTTAACCGTTTTATCTCAAGGACAACAATTAATTGACACAGTCTCTGCATTTTTAAACTCTTTAATACCGCTAGTAGAGCGAATAGAGGCTCTTCTTCGTAACCGTAACTTGCCAATAGATTTGAGCGTCATTGAAGAACAGTTGCGAAATCAAGCTATATCTTTACTTGTTAATAGTTTAAATATTTTCCAAAGTATGATTACTAACTTTGTGACTTTTCTCTTGATTGCAGTTGTCGCTTTTTTTATGTTACTAGACGGCGAAAAGCTTTGGTCTTTTATTATAAAAACAGTACCCCAGCGACGACGAGATAAATTTACAAATATAATCAGACGTAACTTCTTGGGATTTTTTCGAGGTCAGCTGATATTAACCTTATTTTTGACATCTTCAACTTTTCTTGTTTTCTTGATACTTAAAGTGCCTTTCGCATTGATCTTATCAGTCATAGTCGGAATACTGGACATCATTCCTGGTATAGGAGCTACATTGGGAGTGGGTATCATTACTTTAATTGTCTTATCACAAAGTGTTTGGATGGCACTCAGAGTCTTAGTAGCTTGCATCATACTTCAACAAATACAAGACAATTTAATTACGCCTAGAATTATGCAAGGCGCTCTCAATCTTAATCCTGTTGTTGTCTTCTTTGCTTTACTTGTTGGGGCTAAAGTTGCAGGATTGTTGGGACTTTTTATTTCTATTCCGATTGCTGGAGTTTTAGTGTCTTTATTTGAAATTGATGAAATGAAAGCGGAAGTTGAGTCATGAGTCATGAGTCATTAGTCATTAAAAAAAATAATGAATTTAAAGAAAAAGTGTATATAGTTTCTCGGAAAGTATAGTTTTCTGATAACAGATTGAAAGATAGCAAAAAAAGATGTGTTATTTTTGTTGGATTTATTTATGATAGTAATTGAGAACTAATAACTCCTGACGAATGACTAATACAGATTTAAGAGCGGAATTAAGAGAAAATTTGGATGAAGCGGAGTGGGAATGGCTGATTCCTCATGCGCAACGGGATGCTCTAATTTTCGTGGTAGAAGAGTTAGATTTATTAGATGTGGGAGTGGCGATCGCTGGCGATAACGTATCACAAGTGCAAACCTGGATCGATGAAGCATTGATTACCAAACCCTCAGTTGCACAAATAGGAAAATGGAACACCCAGAGTGCAAAGAGGTTTAAGACTTTGATTGTCCAACCTTATGTACTTGTACAAGAGAAAGCTGCTGCCTAAAAAAGATATAGAGTTTTTTTAAATATTTTTTACTTGTGAATTCTTTTAACTATTCTTTTTATAACTGATTTCATCGCTGGTTATTTTGAGTTTCATCAATAGCTGTGTAACCAGTTGTTACCCAAACTATAGCTCTAATTCCATCACGGATAGATTTTCCAATTGGTTCGGGAGAAGTCTCTGAAGGGACTGTGACAGGTTTTAAATCAATTCCTCGACTACCCAAAACAATTTCACCAACGATTTTAGCACGGCGCATATGGTAGTCAGAAGTCACTAAATAAACACTTTTTATGCCTCTTTTGTTCAAATCATCTACCAATGTTGTAAAGTTTTCTACAGTGTTGTTTGCTCTGTAGTCTAGACGCAACCGCCTTGTATCAACTCCAGCTTTAGCAAACACTTGTTTAGTTACCTTTGGAGGACTACCCCCAGAAATCCAAATACTTAAAGTGGGGTGTTTTTGTGCAAAATTTGCTGTAAACTTTTCTCGCTCTAATTTAGATGTCGAACCACCCAAAACTAAAATTGCTTGAGGCTGCATAAATTGGCTTTGAATTTCCTTGTAACCCCACAACATCATAAGTGGTAGTGCTAGAATCATAAACCGAGAAGAAATACCTTTAGATTGTTGCTTTTTCAAGGGCTTATCACCTCGGTTGCTTAAACATTATTTGTTGCAAGAATCATAACGTACATTATCAAAGCGCTAAAAAATGAACTCACATTTGTGTTTGAGTCATGTTTCTGTTCCATAAGTTTTGTATAGCAAATCCGATGTAAATACCTTCCTTTTCTAAAGTCCATATCAGGAGATATTTTTAACAAACCACGACTCGCAATTGTCAGGGTTGCTTGAAGTTACAGACGCAGATTTTGTATTATCTGTGCCTACAAATAACAACATCTCCAGATTCAATGGATAATTTTAACCTCTATCCAGGCAAATCCAAAGATTTCCCTCGTTTATCAAGTGTATTAGAGGACGGGACTGGCCAGATTCGAACCGGCGACCTAGCGCTTCAGATTTGTGTGAGTTTCCCCACTCTCTGGACTATACCTTCACCGTAGGCTTTAAGCCCTTAGGTGGTAGCTTTCTAGTCTCTACACCTTCCTGAGCTGACCTGCATAAGAAATGACATAGTTTTATGCTCAGGCTTGGCTCGGTATTCCCATAAAGTGTCAGCATTGTGGTCAAAAGACAACCAATCCTACTTTTTTCTATCTTTTTAGGGTTCACCGAATTTAACTACATTCACTCATAGAGTTTCCTCTATAGTGCCCGATAGTTCAGGAGGCGCTCGCTCTATCCTGCTGAGCTACAGCCCCAAACAGACATCATTCAACATGATACCATTTTTAGCGGGACTGCCAAGAGTTGTCCCAAGATCCGCCGCCTATTTCTAATCCACACAAGAAACTACGTGCTTTCAGGATAGTTTTTCTTTTTCCAATACCGAATTCTCGCAGCTCTAAATTTAACTCTCCCTGCATGGTGTCACGACAGCAAAATCTTAAACCATTTGCCGTTGGCGCACGTAAAGGAGTCCCAGGTGAATCGGTAGTTCCTGTGACCTCAACTTCATACTGCAAATTCCGTGCTTGCATTTGCCATCTACCCCAAGGCTGAATATCCCAGTGTACTTGGGAATTCCAGGGTACGAATTCATAAAACTTGCCTTGATGGTGTATACCAATCATAGCTACAGATTCCATCCACCATAAAACACCGCGTCGTCCGCCGCCAGCAGTCAGAGCAAGGTCGCTTTCGCCTTCAAAGCTATTGCAGTTGAGCCAAAACCATTTTTCGGGAAAAGCGCCTCCCCAATTTTTCTCGCCGTAAGCTGGGGCGTTGGTAAATTCGTAGCGTTTACCATTCCAGTCAATCCAACCGGAAGCTAAGCCATGAGCCATGAGAATTTGCCATCCGGGTTCAAAAATCTGCAAAAATGACAACCAACCTGCTGTTGATTGTTGAATACTTCCTTTATCACCCCATCCATAAATGGGTTGAATTTCATACTCCCAGCGACAATAGTTACCAGTCCCAGGATCGTGAATTGCTCCTTGGTTCAAGGTCGCGGTTGCTTGGTAGCCTTCTTGAATATGGTGTTCAAACTCAGGTGGAAGGAGGTACACAGGTTTAGTGTGTAGGAGGTCTGTTTTACCCCAATGACCTAAGCCCAAAACGTTACGGCTTGCCCAAAATTTGCTCACGTCTGGAAACGTCCGCCATAAATACTCGTCATTGGGACCGAGGATTTGTGCTGCGCCGCCACTGTGGTGTTTACCGCCGACGGGGTCTTCAATAGAATACATGAAAGCAAAAGTTTGACCTTCTGCGGGTAAGGTGACGCGGTAATACCAACCTTCAAAAAAGCGACGAGTACTACCGTCCCAGTGATAACCGCTGTGGGGTGTTTGGATAGAATGATGAGAATTTGTGGAAATAGTTAACATAGATTTACGATGCTGCCTATTTCCCAGTATGAGCGATCGCCTTAACATAAATGATGCCTACTCTATCCTCAAACTCAAACCCGGTGCATCACCAACACAAGTCAAGCAAGCCTATCGTAAGCTAGTTAAGATTTGGCATCCTGATCGGTTTTCTCATCCGCACCAAAAACAGGAAGCAGAAGAAAAAATTAAACAAATCAACGAAGCTTACAACAAGCTGAAATCTGATTTACCAAGTTCTGCTGATCCGCCCACTCAGACAACACACACAAACATTTATACAAGTCGCTCCAATGCCGAACTTTTCTACAACTGGGGAGCAGAGAATGCAAAACAAGGAAGATACCAGGAAGCACTTGTTGACTTTACTCATGCAATTCGCCTCAATCCTAACTACATCGATGCTTACAAATACCGTGGGTTTATTTGCTCCCTACTTGGATATGAGTATCGAGCCAGTTCTGATTTAAATAAAGCCGCACAAATCGAAGCGAAGTTGAAAAACAAACAGACTCATTCTGGATCCCCATCATCAAGATCCTCCAGAACGTCCCGAAAAAAATCAAAGCTCAAATCCCTTCTAGAAAGGTTTTTACACTGGATCAGGCGCTTTGGTGGGTTTTAAGAAGTCACCCGGATGCACTTGTGTTTGTCATCTCTTGTTGACATGAGTACTTCTGGGCATAGATTCGAGAAATTTATTAGCAGAAGATGAGGATAGGGTAGTCAAACCGCATTACGCGCTCAAGTTATTTTCTTTCTGATTTAGGCACCAAGCACAGCACTCACCTGATTATGGTCAAACTCCACTGGTTAGAAGTTAGCGAATACGCCTCCGTCTCTTTTTCTGCACTGGGATTAGTCACAGCCGCACTCACGCAACAAATGATTTATGTAGCTGCTCCTTTGACTGTAACAGCTTGTTTAAACGTTGCTAATCGAGAAAGATTAAAGTATTTGATCTACCAGCATCAACAACAAACAATTGCCAAACAGGATCTACTCATGGATCCACTCCGACAACGACTGACAAACTTCGATACTTTCACTCAAAAACTTAGTGCAACAACTGAACAGCAGCTTGATGAGTTACGAAAGAACCAGCAGCAAGACGTCAATATTTTCACCCAACGTCTTGAAGAATTTGATGCCTCTTTTCAACAAGTCAGTACAAACATTCAACAACAGATACAGGCATTACTGCAAAATCAACAAGAACAAAATACCGATGATCTTAGACAGCGCTTAACTCAACTCGACACCTTTACGCAAGAGTTAAAGATAAACACTCACAAACAGATAGACCCTATTTATCAGCGCCTTGGACAACTTGATGCATTGACACAACAGTTGAGTACAACGACACAACAGCAGATACAGACATTACAGCAAACCCAGCAGGAACAAAATATTGATGTTGTAAGTCAACGACTCACTCAACTCGACACCCTTGTACAACAGTTGAGTACAACGACACAACAGCAAATTAATCCACTTTCTGTGCGCCTTTCTCAACTGGACTCTTTTGCACAGCAATTAAATCGATACACTCAACACCAGATACAGGCATTACAGCAAACCCAGCAGGAACAAAATGTGGATGATCTTAGACAACACCTGAGTGAACTTGATGCCCTGACACAAAATTTAAGTGCAAATACTCAAAAACAGTTTCAAGAACTTCAGTACGCGATCGCCCTACTACAGACTGAACTACAGGAGTTGTCTTTGGGAAAGCAGCAATCTCAAAACCTATCCGAAAAAAAGAAAAAACCAGAAGGTTTCAAACTATCTCAGGTAACGATTAAATCACCAGCACCACCTCCTCCTCTTCAGGAAAAGAAGCAACAGACAACAAATTTTTCTCCAAATCTATCTCCAGTGACGGTGACACAAAGCCCGAGTTCTCAGGTCAATCATACAACACCTGAGGTTTCTACGCCTGTTGTCACCATAACAACATCACCCCCAAAACCGGAAGTTTCTACACCTGTTGTCAGCACAACAACATCACCCCCAACACCGGAAGTATCTACACCTGTTGTCAGCGTACCGACATCACCCCCAACAGCTGAAGTTTCTACACCTGTTGTCAGCGTACCGACATCACCCCCAACAACACAAGGTTCAACAACAGAAAGTCCTGTTTCCTATAAAGTGACGTCCGTCGCTTTTAGTCCCAACGGGCAAACATTAGCCAGTGCTTGTGATGACAAAACCATAAAAATTTGGCATTTAGCTGACAAAGAACCTCGCATGCTTAGGGAAACCGGAGGATTTTCCTGTTCTAGCGCAGTGAATTCTGTAGCATTCAGTCCTGATGGTAAACTTTTGGCAAGTGGAAATGATGATAAAACGATTCAACTGTGGGATATTTCCACAGGAAAGGAAATCTCTACCTTCAAAGGGCATAAAGAAAAAGTTTATACTGTCGCATTTAGCCCAGATGGAAAAACTTTAGCTAGCGGTAGTAAAGATAAGAGTGTCAAGCTTTGGTCTATAGATACAAATAAAGAAACTTCTACACTCCACGGGCATTGTGACGAGGTTTTCTGCCTTGCTTTCAGTCCAGATGGAAAGATTTTAGCCAGTGCTGGTGCTAAGAAGGATAAAACTATCAAAGTGTGGTATCTGGCTGAAAATAAATTTTTGACTCTTAAAGGTCACTCCGAAGAATTGGGAGGAATTTATTCTATAGCTTTTAGTCCAGATGGGAAAACCCTTGTAAGTGGCGGTACAGACAAGACAATTAAGATTTGGCAACTCTCAAGCGGTTTAGAACTCCGCACTCTTGGAGGACACTCTGATGATGTTTGTTCTGTGACATTCAGTCCAGATGGCAAACAGATCGCAAGTGGTAGCAAAGACAAGACGGTGAGGCTTTGGCAAGTGGAGACAGGGAAAGAAATCCGTACTTTCACTGTTGGTGAAGATCCAATTTATTGTGTTGTGTTTAGTCCAGATGGTAAGACTTTGGCAGCGGGTGGCAATGGTGATAACACTGTCATGCTTTTGCCTTGTGATTAAGCTAGGCATTGCACCTGGAGACTGCAAATGAAATCAGCACCTCAAGAAATGCAAATCAACTTTTCCGGTAAGACAGTAAAAAAGACTATATTTATAAC
>NZ_QMEB01000192.1 GCF_012912135.1 Brasilonema bromeliae SPC951
TTCATCCACTCATGTAAAGGTAGGGGTTTTCATCCTCCCGCTTGCAGCCCGATAATTCAATACGATTGAGTTTCAGCTAAAAACACCGAACCAATGTACGTTGGGGAGGACAGTCGCACAAGAAGGGTTCGTCCAACGGAAGAGTCAGTTGCCAGCAGTGGGGTTACCCTCAAAGTAGCACTGATCTGACTGTGTTGCGATCGCTGTGGACATTTTACCTTTAATAAGGTTGAGCTATTTAGTACTAAATTCCACAAGTTCGTAGCGAACGACAGCTTCTTTCATTGAGTTTTAGCGTTTTTTGAGGCACGGGATGCCGTGCCCCTTTAGCATGACCGTAAACGTTATACCATTTCTCTATGAACTTGAGCGATTATTTAACCCCCCGCCTCCGGCGTCCCACGCCACTTCTGGTGGGGGGGGGGAACCCCCGCACTCTTTGTGGCTCCCCTTAGCAAGGGGAGCCAGTGCGAAGGGAAACGCTCTGCCGACTTGTAGCATCTGGCGTGGGACTACAGGGGGGTAACTATTAAGCGCATTGTTACAGAGAACTCGTATTAACAGCAACCGCATACCTCAAGATGTCGTGAGGTACAAAAAAAGACCCCCTTCATCCGCTGCTAAAGGGGGTGCAAAATATACAGTGGTCTAATTTCTATATAGAT
Source organism: Brasilonema bromeliae SPC951 (assembly GCF_012912135.1). Lineage (GTDB taxonomy): Bacteria > Cyanobacteriota > Cyanobacteriia > Cyanobacteriales > Nostocaceae > Brasilonema > Brasilonema bromeliae. The sequence continues at coordinate 666 of NZ_QMEB01000192.1, forward strand.
GTAGGCGAAATCGACTTATGCAGTAGAAGAGGTAGTGCCTTTTTTGAAAAATGACTTCTTCTTACCTGAAACTGTAGACTAGAGTGAAGTTATTGGATGGCATATCAATTTTTTCTTTCAGGTTCAACCGATGCTTCTGGGCATACTTGGTGATATCTGCGATATCTTTTAGTCCCCATTCCGGTACTTTGTAGGAGAGCAGGGTTCTGTGAAACTCTTCATTTGAAGGTGTTGTGTACTTACCATGCACTTTAAATGGACCATAGATGAATAATGAGCCACTGTCTTTGAGCAGGTTTGCGGTACATTCCATCATCCCATCTGCAATGGCAATCGGCGCAACCTGGAACACATTGATACAGAAAATAGTGTCAAATTTTTTTCCAGCCAAAACAGACCAGGTTTGCGGCTGAGTCAGATCCAGCTTGATTGGCGGGTGGACATTTTTTGCTTGAGTTTGTTGCGTCAAGCGTCTAATGTTTTCAAATGCCTCTTCATTCATATCCGAGGGCTGAAAACTTAGGTGCTGGAAATGGGGAGCAAAGTAGTTGATGTGCATACCGCTACCGGAAGCAAACTCTAGAACGTGACCTTCGTTCTGAGGTAACTTTTTCTTAAACACTTCCAAAATTGGGTCACGGTTGCAATTCCCTGCCCAAGCAACATAGGGACTCAGCGGATGCGGATCAAGTGCGGGTTTTTCTGGTGGTAACATTTGTTCCTACTTAATTGTGCTGCATTTCTTTTGATATTGAGTGTAGAGTGCAATAATTCTAACCCCACACTTTATTTCCTATCATGAGAATCTGCCAGATAAAAAGGAGAACTCATGCCTATACTGGCTTCTTTCGTTACATAACCATCGAAAAGCTTTACAGTGAGATTGCCATTAACTTGTTTTGCAAATGGAATCAATAAGTTATCAATATAACTTTGTGCATTCTCTACAGAATCAAATTCATAAAATCCACCAACAGTATTAGTGTTTACACCACTTAACCAAGTCTTGGATTTTAATCCTGGGAATTTTTTCATTTCTAGATTGATTGGAACCCAATCAATCTCACTGAAAGGAATAGATATTTGATACTCAGCGTATAAGAATACTTGAGTCATAAATATTTTTGAGTATTTCTTGAATTTTCCTTTAGTTATTTTATTCTATCAAATGATATTTTTCTCTTAGCTTATCATAATGATTTAAGTTTTAACTCATCTTAGATAGCTGCAAAGGGTTTGGGTGAACATTTTATCTAAGTTCACCCAAACCGCATTGGATTTCTGTCACAAGTGAAAACCATACCCCTTATCGAGTATTAATTCTAGGTACAGTAGTCAAATTGCTCTGTGTCACCTAAGAGGATACTGTTTTCTCGGCAACTTCTGCTACTTCATTTTTAAGAGTTGGGGAAACTGCCTTTGTTATCCAAGTCGTGAAAATATGAGAAAGTAATCCCATTGGACCAGCAAATAAGCAAAGCGCCAACGAGTGGATTGTCCAAACTCCTGTTTTCTGTCCTTCTAAATAAATGTAACGCCCAACAAATAAATCCATGACTAAGAAATGAACCCAACCTGTTGCAGCAGCTTTCTCATCAGCAAAAAATCTGGCAATATCTGCTAATTGAGGATTTGATAAAGCTTGGGCATTTTCTGGTGTGATGCTAGTAACAAACAAATACAAATACACGCCTGCTAAGGGCACAAAAGGAAGATAGGATTCCATAACCCTTTGTGTCACTTTCCATTTGGGTAGGAGAAACATTAATGTCCAAAATGGTAAAACGAAAATATTAGCAATGTTGAAAATTTGGTCGATAGACATAAGAGATGTAAAATTATACTGGTACAATAATACTTGATTATGGCAACTCACAGATGATATATAGGAATCCGATTTAATTTCTGAAAAAATCTAAGTATATGTAGGGGGAGCCAGTGCGTTGTGTTATCACTCTTGAGTACAGCACCAAAACCGTCGGATGGTGGGTTAGCCAGAATCAAATATGAGTCCTATAGATGAATTTTATTACCAGAATCTTGAATGCATTAATTACCCCAATCGTACCGATTGTGAGATTAACCAAAAAAGCGATAGGAAATGGTCAACTTACCAGATTTAACATCAATTGGCTTGTATTGGATAACAGCGACATCAGAATACCAATCATATTCCCATTCAAAATTCACACTGTTATGCATTTTCTCTGACAGATAGGGTTTGCCATTCATCGTTAAACCAATGTTCGCCGTGCCATCAAGTTTGCCAGTAACTTGAATATTAATCGAATAAATACTTCCTTGTAATGGTGCTTTGCTGAGGGTGATTTGTTCTGGTTTGCTGACATCCTTAATCTGAACCGTTCGATAGGATGTGGAACACGAACCAAGTAAACACAATAGAGCGATCAAACAAGTGATAGAAAAAATCTTTTTCATCATAAATGTAAAGCTGCCGGATTTTTCGCGCCTTCAATGAAACGATGAGTCCAGCGCCGTAGGCGACTGGCGTAAGTGCAAAGCCTGCCGCTATTCCATACAAAGCAGTGTAGGCGTGCAGGAGATACCCGGTAAGGCGTGGCCGTTCCCACTAGGGTTGTCAAAGCAGAACGAAAGCCTGTCTTGAAGCTGAATTTATCACCTTTTCCTCCTCTGTACCAGTTACGGACGCAGAAAAAAGTGACCACCCGTGAGGGTTGATCTGTCGGTGTGGTCGGGTATAAGTGGGGTAAATACGGCTGCTCACTTTTTTCACTTTTTTACGACTGAATGCGTTAGCATCTTGGCGATTCAAAAAAACACTTCAACCATAAAGAGTTAATATAGAATTGTTAAGGCTTGTTTACAGAATTTATAAAACCACCCGAATTCTGTTACAACATTCCTCCACTAGATATTAAGTTCTAAAATCCCCACGCTAATTTTATCCAAACGCGCTATTATGACGCTCCCAATCCGTAACGTCGCCATTATTGCCCACGTTGACCACGGCAAAACAACCCTTGTTGATGCTCTCCTCAAACAATCCGGCATCTTCCGTGAAGGAGAAGACGTTCCGGATTGCGTCATGGACTCCAACGCCCTTGAACGGGAACGGGGAATTACAATTCTTGCCAAAAATACTGCTGTTCACTATGGAGACACGCTGATCAACATTGTTGATACGCCCGGACACGCTGACTTTGGTGGCGAAGTTGAACGTGTACTCGGCATGGTTGACGGCTGCATTCTGATTGTTGATGCAAACGAAGGTCCCATGCCCCAAACACGCTTTGTTTTGAAGAAAGCCTTGGAAAAAGGACTGCGCCCCATTGTTGTCGTCAATAAAATTGACCGTCCCCAAGCAGATCCACATGGTGCTATAGATAAAGTGCTGGATCTGTTTCTGGAACTAGGGGCAGATGATGACCAGTGTGATTTTCCTTATCTGTTTGCTTCTGGTTTAAGTGGCTACGCCAAAGAACAGCTAGAAGATGAAGCCAAGGATATGCAGCCACTGTTTGAAGCTATCCTGCGCCATGTACCAGCACCAGTGGGTGACGCCGAGAAACAACTACAATTGCAAGTCACAACCCTAGATTATTCTGAGTATCTGGGACGGATTGTCATTGGTAAAATTCACAATGGCATTATCCGCATGGGACAGCAAGCCGGCTTGGTAAAAGAAAACGGCGAAATTGTCAAGGGAAAAATCACCAAGTTGATGGGCTTTGAAGGGCTGAAGCGGATTGAAATCACAGAAGCATCCGCTGGCAATATCGTAGCTGTGGCAGGATTCGCCGATGCCAACATTGGGGAAACGATTACTGACCCGAACGAACCCCAAGCATTGCCACTCATTAAGGTAGATGAACCGACATTGCAAATGACCTTCTGGGTGAATGATTCGCCCTTTGCAGGTCAAGAAGGAAAGTTGGTGACATCACGACAAGTGCGCGATCGCCTCCTTCGCGAACTAGAAACCAACGTCGCCCTACGCGTTGAAGAAACCGACTCCCCCGATAAATTCCTAGTTTCCGGTCGTGGAGAACTCCACCTGGGCATCTTAATCGAAACCATGCGCCGCGAAGGTTATGAGTTTCAGGTATCACAGCCACAGGTGATTTATCGCGAGGTCAACGGGCAACCTTGCGAACCTTACGAACTTCTGGTATTAGACATTCCTGAAGATGCCGTTGGCAGTTGCATTGAGCGACTGGGGCAACGCAAAGGCGAAATGCAAGATATGCAAGTGGGTGGTAACGGACGCACCCAGCTAGAATTTATTATCCCCGCCCGTGGATTAATCGGTTTTCGGGGTGAATTCATGCGTATGACTCGTGGTGAAGGTATCATGAACCACAGTTTCCTTGACTACCGTTCTATCTCTGGTGATATTGAAGCTCGTAACAAAGGTGTCTTAATCTCATTTGAGGAAGGCGTTTCCACTTTCTACGCCATGAAGAACGCCGAAGATAGAGGCGTATTCTTTATTGTACCTGGTACGAAAGTTTACAGAGGCATGATTGTCGGAGAACACAATCGTCCCCAAGACTTGGAATTGAACGTCTGCAAGACGAAGCAACTCACCAACCACCGTGCATCCGGCGGTGATGAACTGGTACAGCTGCAAGCACCAGTCGATATGAGTCTAGAGCGTGCTTTAGAGTACATCGGACCAGATGAATTGGTGGAAGTCACTCCTCAGTCAATTCGTCTGCGGAAGTTAGCGAAAAAGCTGGCGAAACGCTAAACACTATGAAGTCCTGAGTGCTGAGTTTTGAGGAAATATCACTCAAGGCTCAGCACTCTTTGTGTATCAGGACTTATGCAAAAATAATCTAGTTGTGTCATTGCGACGTAAGTCGTAACTGCAGTCTTGTTGTTTAGTAACTCGTCCGTAAGTCCTATGTATGTCTACCGCAAGAATCGGTCGCGATGAAATGCATTCAAATTTCACGCATGAAAATTTCAATTGCGTGCAAAAAAACGGCAACTATAATCTGATATCCAGATTCTGCCGATTCTACGATGCTCTGCTCCCCGTACAGTTTTTGCCAATTCAAAATACTGAAATGTGCCCTATGTTCTAAGCCTTGGGTTACGAACTCGCGCCTCGACACACACTTTACAAAATTTAAAATCGCTCAAAAGAAGGGGAGTCATCCCTAGTTCTAGCTCCCATAGGCTGCGGTACAATGCAAAGAAATGTTTAAATTATGAGTGCCGATCCCATGATTTCACCAGAAGTTAACACAAAATCCAGCGAACATAGCCTAGAGGCGATGCGGCATTTTTCGGAACAATACGCCAAGCGCACTGGAACGTACTTCTGTTCTGAACCCTCTGTTACCGCAGTTGTCATTGAAGGACTTGCCAAGCATAAAGACGAACTCGGAGCTCCTTTATGTCCCTGTCGCCACTATGAAGACAAACAAGCGGAAGTGAAAGCTACTTTTTGGAACTGTCCATGTGTACCAATGCGCGAGCGCAAAGAATGTCACTGTATGCTATTCCTCACATCAGATAATGATTTCGCTGGTGATAAGCAAGAAATTTCTTTAGAAACAATCAAGCAAGTACGAGATGGTATGGCATGAACGAAGAAATGCCTGATGAGTTTTGGCAAGGTGTAGAGCAGTTTAATACTGGTGAGTATTATGCTTGTCATGATACCTTGGAGGCTCTGTGGATTGAAGCAACAGAGCCAGACAAAACTTTTTATCAAGGCATTTTGCAAATTGCCGTGGCGCTGTATCATTTAGGCAACCATAACTTACGTGGTGCGGTCATTTTGTTGGGTGAGGGTAGCAATCGCTTGCGACGTTACCCATCAGAATATGGCGGCATTGATGTAGATGAATTATTAATTCAGAGTGCGGCATTGTTGAAGGCATTACAACTAACACAGCCAGAAAAGATTGCCGCTCTTAACCTTGGTCAAGATGAAGGCTTGCCCTTGCCTAGGATTATAAGAATTAATAATGAAGAAGCGTAAAGAATTAAAAAAATTATTAAAAAAATCTTAACAAATTATTAAAATACTGTAGATTCAAGCTAGCTGGCAGTGGATGCAAATCTGTGTGCTTTGATAGTCAGCTAGACGACCAGATGAAACCTTAAAAGTCGAGACAGCGTCAATACTTCTAGTTTTAGCCAGCAGCTATCCTCGAATAGCCCAGAACGCGTATTTTATGATCTCTGGTTAAAGTAGTTGAGAAAATTGGAATAACAAAAAAATCATAACTTCTAAATTGCTATGATGCCCCACTATCAATTGCCTCACTTTCACATGCGTCGTTTGGCACTAGCTTTAATACTACCAGTTGTGGTTCTGGGCGCAATGACGTTTCCTAACCAACTGCAAACAGCTACTGCACAAACTCCTCAAAAATCTGGGCAAAATCGTCCTCTTTACATCCGTGGAAAGGTACAAGAGTATAACTCTAAGACACAAGTGGCAACTATTCGCGGTGAGGTGGAACTGTCTTATCCTGCACGAGGTATTCAAGCAACTGCTGCGCAAGCACAATACTTTACCCGCGAACGTCAGATTATTCTCAGTGGCAATGTCTATGTTTTGCAACAGGGCAGCAATAGTATCAAGGCTGACTCAGTGACGTATCTGATTGATGAAGCGCGATTTGTTGCTACACCCAAGCAAGGTAGTCAGGTAGAATCCATCTACATGGTCAACGACACTCCAGTTAACAACCAAGCTCCTGGATCTGCTCCTGCAACAGCACCTGTGAAGAAATCTAATTAGCACAGATAATTCATAAAGGACGCGAGAGAGTGAAAATTGTCTTAGAAAATATTCATAAAACTTATGGCAAGCGAGTCATTGTTAATCGCGTCAACCTTTCAGTTGCCCAAGGCGAAATCGTTGGGTTACTTGGTCCCAATGGCGCTGGTAAAACGACGACTTTTTACATAGCCACAGGTTTAGAAAAACCAGAGAAGGGAAAAGTCTGGTTAGACAATATAGATATGACTCCACTACCAATGCACAGAAGGGCACGACTAGGCATTGGTTATTTGGCACAGGAAGCAAGTGTTTTTCGCCAACTCAGCGTGCGAGATAACATTCTTTTGGTGCTAGAACAAACGAATGTGCCAAGCTGGGAATGGGCAAGGCGAGTGGATACCTTGTTGCGGGAGTTTCGTTTAGAAAAAGTCGCTAACAACAAAGGAATTCAACTTTCTGGAGGTGAAAGACGCCGGACAGAATTGGCAAGAGCTTTAGCAGCTGGTAGAGAAGGACCAAAATTTTTATTTTTGGATGAACCATTTGCGGGAGTTGACCCGATAGCAGTCTCAGAAATTCAGCAAATTGTGGCGCAACTGCGCGATCGCGATATGGGCATTTTAATCACCGATCACAACGTCCGCGAAACTCTAGCCATCACAGATCGCGGATATATTATGCGTGAGGGGCAAATCCTTGCCTCTGGCACCTCCAAAGAACTCTACAATAACCCCCTTGTGCGCCAATACTATCTGGGCGATAACTTCCAGGCGTAAATTAAAAAAATAAATCATAAATAAAAAATATTTTCTATTTACTCTTTTTAATTAGAATTTCGTAATCTGGCTTTATTTTGTTTAATATTTATTTTGATAGCTGTTACATTTTTGATGCTTCAATCTTCTTGTGGGTGAGATTGTTGCTATCCTAAACCAGGATTTTTGACTGGAGTTTGCATAGTATGGTGCATACCAAATGTTTGATGAGTCGTGAGAAAAAACCTAGTACGAATGACTAACGACCCTTCGGGTATCTCCTTCGGAGACGCTGCGCGTTAGCCCTTTGGGCGTGCGCTTTGCGCATACGCCAGTCGCCTGTTGTCGGGAAAACGCCAGATGCTCCACTTGGGGAGACCCCAAGACCGCACTGGCTCCCCTCCCGCAGCGCTGGTCTCACTAATGACTAATAACTAATAACTAACGACTAATAACTAATAACTAATGCCTAAATTTCAGTCTTTCTACACCATCAATTCGCTGCTGCCTTTTTCTATTATGGATCGCTACTTGGCGAGGGAATTGCTGCCGACATTTTTGTTTGGTGTTGGGGCTTTCGCTTCAATCGGCGTAACAATAGATTCTATGTTCGAGCTAATACGGAAAATCGTGGAATCCGGACTACCGATAAGCATCGCCGTTCAAGTTTTTACGTTAACTATGCCAGAGTTTATCGTTTTAGCTTTCCCCATGTCCACGCTCCTGGCTACTTTGATGACTTACAGTCGTCTTTCCAGCGATAGCGAACTTGTAGCTTTACGCGGCTGCGGAGTTAGTGTGTATCGCATGGTACTCACTGCTGTGATGTTGAGTTTGGTCGTTACAGGAATGACATTTGTGTTTAACGAACACCTTGCACCAGCATCGAAATACCGAGCAACTCAAATCCTGAACGCAGCCCTCAAGTCCGAAACACCAACTATTGTTAAGCGGCAAAATATTTTCTACCCCGAATACCAGAAGGTGAAAAAAAAGGATGGTAGCGGTAATAGAAAAATCTTAACACGCTTATTTTACGCTGATGAATTTGACGGCAAAGAGATGAAAGGCTTGACAATTATTGACCGTTCTACAGAAGGTTTGAGTCAAATTGTTGTATCAGAATCAGGCGAGTGGAATCCATCTCAAAATGTCTGGAATTTTCACAACGGTACCATCTATTTGGTTGCCCCTGACCGCTCTTATCGTAATATTCTCAGGTTTGAACACCAACAAATAAAATTGCCCCGGACTGCTCTTGATTTGGCACAAAAAAGCCGAGACTATGGCGAGATGAACATTTCTCAAGCACTGGAACAACTGGAGGTTGAACGTCTCGGTGGTGATGAACAAAAAATTCGCAAACTCCAAGTCAGGATTCAACAAAAAATTTCCTTACCATTTGTCTGTGTCGTTTTTGGTTTGGTCGGTGCAGCAATGGGAACCGTACCTCAGCGTACTGGAAAAGGGACAAGTTTTGGCATCAGTGTCATAGTTATTTTTAGTTATTATTTGCTTTGGTTTATTACTGGTGCTTTAGGAGAAGCTGGTATTTTTTCTCCCTTGGTAGCTGCTTGGATGTGTAACTTTCTGGGATTTGGTGTAGGTTTCTTGTTATTGAGGCGAGTTGCACAAAAATAGTTTTTTGACAACAATCACACCTGGGGTTAATAAATTACAATTGTGGAGTAGGTAGGATAAAAAAAACTCCATTAGTAAACCGCTGGTCTAAACCTTTTTTCTTTTGCCAATTTATTTGTAAACTTAGACTCTATTGCCCATGTCACGCCACCACCATCCTCCCGCCTACTTACGCTATCTCAAAGCTAGATTATGGTATTTAGCACGACCTAGTTTTTGGGGAACAGCAATTTTTTTATCTGTCGTAGGGCTGGCTATTAAAGAATACTGGACACACCCCGACTTTTTTACTCAATGGCAAAAAAATCTAGTTGCTGATAACAAGCCTGTCAACTCCTCTGTTTTAGAGGAAGACAAGGCAATGACACCGGACATTAATAACTTACCACCAGTCCCGTATAATATTGGCAATAACCGAGCAAACCCAGCAGCAAAAAATCTTGCCTCTAAACAAAACATTCAAGCAAAAAACAGCAAAACTTTATTAGAAGCCTTAAATAGCAAGAGCCAGACTTCTACAAGTGATAATAAATTAAAGCTTAATGTCAAAGAAGGTGATTCCACACCCGTTATAGAGTTGGAAAATCCTTTCCTAGCACAAGCACAGAATTTATTACAATTTAAAAATCTTCCAAATGGTAGCAATTCACTAGGAGTGAATGCCTTAACTCCTTCTTTATATCAACAAAATTTAGCACAAAATTCCTTTGGTTTGGGAACAGGATTACCTAATCAAACCACTTCTAATCAAAACGGCGTCTCAGAAAGTGCGTTGCAAACAGCGCTTAACCAAGTAAAGAGCCAGCAATCTACAAACTCAAATCGTATCACGTCAACTCAGAAAAACCCCTTTGAGCCATCATCTTTACTATCCACCGAAAACAGAAATAGTCAGACTCTTGTTCCAAGCACTGGGTTCAATACAAACACAATCAATCCCCTGAATGTAGGAACAGGTTCTACGCAGTCGGGAGCGATTTCTGGAACAAGTTACATACAACCAGGAACTACTCCTGGAACAACTTATCCTCAACCAAGTTTCAATAATCTGCAACCACAAAATTTATCTGGTGGAACAAGTTATATACAACCAGGAACTGGAAATCAACTACAAACTTCCATTCCTGGAACAGCTTATCCTCAACCAAGTTTCAATAATCTGCAACCACAAAATTTATCTGGTGGAACAAGTTATATACAACCACCAACTGCAAACCAACTGCAAACTTCCATTCCTGGAACAGCTTATCCTCAAGCGAAACCAGAATTAGTAGGTATACCGCAAACTCCAAGTGCAATTCCTAATCGTTCTGCTATTATTCTTGACCAAGTTATAAAGAATAGGTTGAATAACATAAATACTGCTCAGCCATTGTCTACTGTTACACAACCAACATCAGTACCCCCGTCTTCCAATACACTCAATGCTCCCAACTACACCTCAAATCAAGGAAATGTAATTAATAATGCCCCTTTAACGTCAAATAATGATGGAAGTGTAGGCATACAGCAAGCGCCGGCTCCAGTGCCGCAGTATATTTATCCATCTTCTACTCAGATTCCAGGACAGTATACTGGTGGCGGACAGATAAATAGGTACTAGTAACCGTAAGATCTATGTCACGAACCTATTTAAATGTTTCATACCAAGAAAAAGACGAAGCAAAGAAACTAGGAGCCAGATGGGATGCTAGTGCTCGTCGCTGGTATGTACCAGAAGGAATGGATACAGCACCTTTGGTGCGCTGGTTACCTGTTGAGAAACCGGAGTCTTTGAAGCCTAAATCAACAGAACCCCGTTTGACGGTAGAACTTGTTCCTCAAACTTGTTGGTATAGCAATGTGCGCTCAGAGGTTTCAACGGGAGAGTGGGACAAACTCAAGCGAGTGACTTTTGAGCGAGCGAATTACCGTTGTGAAGTTTGTAGTGGTCGTGGTTTAAAACATCCTGTGGAATGTCATGAGATTTGGGACTATGACGATGAGCGACACATCCAAACTTTGACCGGTCTGATTGCATTATGTCCTGCTTGTCACGAATGTAAACATATGGGATTTGCAAATATCAAAGGTCGAGGGGAACTCGCCACCGATCATTTGGCGAAGGTGAATGGTTGGACAATCCACCAGGCAAAGACTTATGTGCGAGAATGCTTCCAAGTTTGGCAAGAGCGTAGCCAGCATGAATGGGATTTAGATATCACCTATCTCGAGCAATTTGAGATTTCGAGTCATTCTTCATCGCCCAGACGTGGCGACAGACCTGGGAATTGAGCAGTTTTGGGTAACTACAGCGCGTGCGCCGCGCTATTATTTGGTATCCTAGAAAGCTGGACTAGCTATGACTTAAACTATGCCTGCGCCTACCACCACCCCTCTTAGTACTGCCTTTCCCCTGACAGCCGTAGTCGGTCAAGAAGCGATTAAATCAGCCTTGCTGCTTGCTGCAGTAGACCCAGGGTTGGGAGGAGTGGCGATCGCAGGTCGTCGCGGTACGGCAAAATCTGTGATGGCGCGTGCTATTCACACCCTACTTCCACCCATTGAAGTTGTCTCTGGTTCTATCAGCAATTGCGATCCCAATCGTCCAGAAGAATGGGATGACCAACTTTTGGCAGATTCCTCCCTCAGTCTCCCTACAAGCGAAGATGGAAGCAGCGAGGTAAAAACCGAAATCATCCCCGCAACTTTTGTACAAATTCCTTTGGGAGTGACAGAAGACAGACTCTTGGGTTCTGTAGATGTGGAACAGTCTGTCAAACAGGGTGAAACTATTTTTCAACCAGGTTTACTCGCCCAAGCACACCGAGGCGTTCTCTACATAGATGAAATCAATTTATTAGATGACCAAATATCCAATCAGCTTTTAACAGTATTATCTGAGGGACGCAACCAAATTGAACGCGAGGGCATTAGTTTTCAGCATCCCTGCAAACCCTTATTTATCGCGACTTACAACCCAGAAGAAGGAGCATTGCGGGAACATTTATTAGATAGAATTGCGATCGCCCTCAGCGCTGATGGTGTCCTCGGTTTAGATCAAAGAGTCCAAGCAGTCGAGCAAGCTATTGCTTACTCCCTATCTCCTCAAGAATTTCTCCAACAGTATAGCGAAGACCTAGACGCCCTCAAAACCCAAATCATCCTGGCGCGGGAATGGTTAAAAGACGTTTGCATCACCCACCAACAAATTTCCTACTTAGTAGAAGAAGCAATTCGTGGAGGCGTACAGGGACACCGCGCTGAGTTATTCGCCGTGCGTGTTGCTAAAGCCTCAGCTGCTTTGGATGGACGCACACAAGTGAATGCTGACGATTTGCGGCGTGCTGTGGAACTCGTGATAGTCCCACGGGCGACTGTTGTGCAGACACCTCCACCCCAAGAA
>NZ_QMEB01000193.1:0-3734 GCF_012912135.1 Brasilonema bromeliae SPC951
AGAGAAGAAGAGGAGGATGTTCATATCCTATTTAGGAAGGCTGTATAAGTTTATAGCTATAACTCTAAGCATGAGCTTTTAATTAAAAAATACTCTGTTCTAGTCAGGAATTCCAATATCGTATCGGTAGGCAGACCAAATCTCATCACCATGTAACTTTTTTTTATTCAATCATCTTCAGGAGAAAAGATCATGGAAAGTTTTAATGAGTATCATCTAGACCCAAATCAATTTAATTTTCTTAACAGCTTTCAAGATAACTGGCAAGTGATTAGAGATGAGTTTACAAACTTTATCAAACACGCATCTCATGAAGAATTACAATTCAGTTATGATGTTTTGGGACCTAAAAGTAAAACGATTAAAACTAAAGGAAATTCTAAATACAGTGCTTTTGGTATTTTATTTCAAGGTATCTTCATTGAAGAATATATTCAACTTCATCAAATCGAATATCCTAATTATAGGCAAAATGACGCATCGCAAAAAGCACTCGCATTAAGAGAAAAATATTTCCCAAATTTGGCTAAGGTAATCAAAAAAGTCAACTTAATCAATGATAACATCATCAGAAATGTCTATTTTGGTACATTCCATCCAGGCTTGGATATTAAGCTGCATGTAAATGATAACCCTCATATGAACCGTGGCTATCTAGGATTGATTGTGCCACCAGGGGATATAGCTATGAAAATATGCCATGAGCAGCTTTATTGGCATGAAGGAAAATTCATGGTTTTAGATCATAGCTATCCACACTGCCCGCATAATTACACTAATTATGACAGAACCGTCTTGGTTGTAGACTTTTTAAAAACAGATAAGCCTAGAGAAGACTTAATACGCTTTGAACAAGAGCAAGTCACACAACGTATGCAAGATAATCCTTACAGTTTAGGTGTTTTTGGTAAAAGTGATAAAGCGAAAACAGAAGATTTTATCAAGTATGGTTTAGCTCATCAGTTAGAGTGGGATAAAGCCTTAGGAGCTTAATTTCATCTGCACACTGTCTGGAAAAACTTATTGCGAGGGTTTGACATGTTAAGTGGCATTAAACAGCAAGTGGTGGTTGGCAAGGACGGCAAAATTGAGATTCAAACGTCTGAGTTAGCAGAAGGAACTGTTGTTGAAGTGATTGTTTTAGTTGAACAAGATGTTGTTGAAACAAATGCGAACCAATCTATTCAACAAGATGAGACAGAGTATTTGCTGTCTACTGAAGCCAATCGTTACCACTTGATGACCGCTATTCAAAACATTGAAACAAAAACCAACCTGGTCAGTTTTACGCCTGAGGAATGGAATGAAGAATATAACATTCGCTCATTCGGCATTTGAACAATTCAACGACTGGGCAGCACAAGATAAAAAAATTCATCGCAAGATTATCACCTTAATTAACGATATTCTTCGTCAACCATTTACTGGACTTGGCAAACCTGAACCTCTAAAGCATGAACTGACCGGATATTGGTCACGACGAATTACGGATGAGCATCGTTTAGTGTATGAAGTGACTGAAACTGAAATCATCATTTTGAGTTGTCGATTTCACTATGATGACTGAAGCTGTTTGCGATCGCCCGTATACGCCCAGAGGGTTTTCTTTGAGAAAACCCTCTCCCCAAATCGAAGATTTGGGGCACTCTGCTGCGCAGGGTGGGGCGTAGGGCGCGCTGCGCCATCGCCTATTCTCCCAACCATGCGATACGCAAAAGCTAAAGCCAGAGGCTTGCCTTTTCACAACCTTGCTAAGTTCACTCAATGACTATCAAACCACCAAGGGTCACTCATGTTCTTTGTTTTCACCAAAAAAGCTTTTTTCCGCATAAAACGTGTCAGCGCCGCAGGTCCCATGCGTGATCCACCCATACCAGAAAATTTGAAAGCATTTTTTTCTCCCTCATGCATAAGAGCAGTCAGAGCTGCATCGTTGATACTGATAGCACCTGCATCTATCTGACGCGCGACTTCCAAAGCTTGTGCTTCCGACGAGGCAAAAACTGCTGCACTTAATCCATAAATTGAGTCATTCGCCAAGTTCACCGCTTCTTCAATTGTGGAAAAGGGCATGACTGGCATAATCGGACCAAATGTCTCTTCGGTCATCACCTTCATAGAATGGTTGACAGAAGTGAGAACTGTAGGACGACACCACCAAGATCCTCCGTAATTCTCAACTTCACCGCCACAGTGGACAACTGCTCCCTGTTCCACTGCGTCTAGCAGATGGTCGCTGATAATTGCTGCCTGTCTTTCTGCAATAATCGGACCAATTTCTCCATTTTCCAGCCTAGGGTAAGCTAATTCAAGGCGTTGCACTTTGGCTACCAGTTGTTCAACAAACTTTTCAAAAATAGATTCCGCAACGTAGATCCTTTCTATAGAGAGACACGACTGTCCAGTGTTGACGACAGAACCCCACAAAATTGCTGATGTTGCTAAGTCTAAATTAGCGGACGACAGTACAATAGCCGGGTCTTTACCTCCTAATTCCAAAAAAGCAGGAATGAAGCGTTTAGCTGCTGCTTCTGCTACTTTTCGACCTGTTGCCACACTTCCAGTAAAGCATACCAAATCCACATACTCGATGAGTGCAGCTCCGGTTTCACCTGCTCCCTCTATAAAAGTTAATACATCACGTAATTTTGGAACTGCATTAATTGATGCCAACAGTGGTCCGGTAAAGCGGGGAGCAATTTCACTGGGTTTGACAATCACAGCGCAACCAGCGAGTAATGCTGGAATTGTATCAATTGTTGAAAGCAAGAGAGGAAAGTTCCACGGGCTAATGACCCCAACTAGAGGGTAAGGAACCGCTGTTTGTTGCAGTTCGATAAAAGAAATTGCTGTATCTTTGACAGTTTCTTGCAGCAATTCTGGTGCTAATTTACACCACCTATCAATGCTAGAGAGAAATGAGTCAATTTCTAATTGCGATATTGATAATCTTCCTGTATCATTGACCAACGCTTCGAGCAGTTTATCGCGTCCAGATATAATCGCTTGCTTCCACTGTTGCAGAACTTCGATTCTTCCTTCTAAACCAAGCTGCAACCAACCTCTTTGTGCTCTCCGCAAGCGGTTGCATTGCTGTACTATCAGCTTTGGGGGTAGTGGTATAATCACATAATCAAATTTTCCAGTCCAGGGGTTGCGGATTTCTATTGGTTTGGACATGACTTATATTACCCCTAGTTTAGTTAGGCGCTCTATTGTTTCTTGCTGTGTTTGGATAAAGTGTTTGCGGTGTACTTCTTTTTCCAGCATACTGTTAGCTGGGTAAAAGTGCGAGTGATGATAACTTTCTGCGTAGAGTTCAAACCGCTGTCGTGAAAGTAAATTATTTAACCCTGGACGGCGGCGGTAGCGGCGTAAAGCAGCCAAGTCTATTTCAGCAAAAGCTGCCATACTCTCCCCTTCGCCTGTCTCAGCTAAAACCAGCCCTCGATAGTCAATGATTTTAGAGCCACCATCGGCAGAAGCGACAGGGATGGGGATATTAGCGATGCCAGCAGTATTGGATGAAACTACGTATGCCATGTTTTCCACAGCGCGACAGATTTTTGCCGCTTCTTTGGGAGCGCGTTCTTTGCCATAAACTTCTGAGGTTGAGTGCAGAAAAATCTCTGCTCCACGCATTGCTAGACACCGCGCTACTTCTGGATATAAAATTTCTTCTGATGCGATCGCCCCCAAATTCCCAATTGCAGTCTTTGCAACCGGAAACACAC
>NZ_QMEB01000193.1:3744-12778 GCF_012912135.1 Brasilonema bromeliae SPC951
CACACCTTCAAGTCCATAACAGTCAAGATATTTTTCCCAAACATCATGCGGTGTCGGAGCAAACATAGAATTCAGCCGCCGATACCGCAAGACAACTGACCCTGATGGGTCGATAACAAAGCAAGTTTGAAAGTACAGCTCTGGAAAGTTGGGGTCAAGCTCGTAGGCGTTACCTGCAAGAAAAATACTCTGTTTTTGTGCAATTTTACTGAGTGCTTCATATTCAGGACCCGCCATTTCTAGACAAGCTTTTTCCCCCCAGACAGCCAGTGACTCTCCCATTGGAAAGCCTGTGAGGAAGTATTCCGGTAGAACAATTAAACGACAGTCGAAGCCGATGAAAGCGATGCTGGCAGCAATTTGTCGTGCCAAACGGTTGATAGTGTCTTGCATCAAAGAACGGGCTTCCTGACGGTCGGTTGCTTGGTTAACGGCGTGACACGTTACCTGGAGTGCTAAGGCTCGAAATGAGTCAATGGTTTCTGGATTGGCTGTCATACCCTGCTTTGTCTAAATTATCATTATGTTACTCTGTGATGCGATCGCGAAGCGGGCGCTCTGCGCCATCGCCTTTCTAAGGCAGTGCGCTACTTTGGGCGATCGCCACCCCATAGCGCTCGCACCAGTTTGTCGGTCAATTCTGCCCCCAACAGCGGCACAGCGATTTTGTTATCCGGGTCGCGTTCGATGACCGTACGCAGTATAATTAAGTCACGCTCAGACAGAGCAGCACGCTCGTTTTCTGCCACCGATTCTGCTTTATCTATCCAGAGCAGCCAGCGATCCATCATCTCGTGAGCAGTTGTGCGAACAAGAGGACATACCTCGTCCGAAAATTTGCTCGTATAACATAGACTGGTAGGGGATTGAGCCTGACGCATATACACATTTTTGCTGATATGCGGCTCAAAGCGTGAATCTTCCAATAATGTCAAGTATGTTTGGTTTACAGGTTCGTAGTAGCGATCCAAATACTCTAGATCAGTGAACATATCGCTTCTAGGGATGTAATCCATGTAGAAGAACAGATGCGGTATTGTGGCAAACGCACAAGCGAGATGAGGAACACGGATATGCGGTCCCAACCAGATAATCAGGCGTATGTGACTAAAGCCCAATTTTGGGTTGCGGATCCACGAATGCACTAACCGATCTATTTCAGGACCAGAGAAGGTGTTGAGCGAGCCTTGGGCATCTCCTGTAATACTGGAGTAGGTCTGTAAATCCTTTGTAGATGGATCTGGATGTAACTCAAAACGAGCCTCTAGCTTCTGTCGAAGCTCGTTTGTAATACCCCACAATTGCTCAAATAAAGCTGTGTTGTCTAAATCCGGTTGCTGGTCAATCATTGTTTGCATCCCTGTACTTTGTATAGACTTAATTTAGACCAAAAACTTGAAGGAAGCGAACGTGTCACATTCTCCTGACAGCACAGAATTGAACACCGGTAAAGTCCTGCTTATAGGAGTCACTGGAGGTACAGGTGGAAATGTGGTCAAGGGATTTCTCGAACAAGGAGTGACCAACCTACGTGCCATAACTAGGAAAATAGACTTGAATCGTCCTTCCTTGGCAAAGATGAACGATGCAGGAGTCGAGCTTGTTGAGGCAAACTTAGACGATGAAGCTTCACTCGCAGCAGCCTTTGCAGGAATTGCGGCTGTTTACTGCCACGCCACCAGTGCGGACTCTGCCAAACCTGACCCCCAAGAGGTCGAGAGGGCAAAGCGAGTTGTACAAGTTGCAAAGAAAGCTGACATTAAGCACTTCGTTTATAACTCTGCAGGTGGAGCAGATAGAAATTCTGGAATCAGCCATATTGAGCAGAAGTACAAGGTGGAGCAGGTCCTAAAAAACGCAGGCTTACCGACAACAATGTTGCGGGCTTGCTTGTTTATGGAAGAATTTTGGAAGAAATACACCCGCCCGTCCATCCTCAAAGGAGTCTTCCCATTCTCTATTCAGCCAAATAAACCCATACATCTGATTACAACTAAAGACATGGGTCGCGTTGCTGCTTATGTTATAAAACATCCCTCCAACTACATCGGGCAAGAAATTGAGCTTGCTGGCGATGTGCTGACTCCAAAGCAGATGACGCAGGCGTTTTCCAACGCGCAAGGGATTCCAGTTGTCTACAAGGAGACACCCGCTTGGATCTTCTTACTCCTCCTGCGAAAGGAACTGTTCGATTTGATTCAGTGGTATCGCACTAAGGGTTATCAAGCCGATGTTCAGCGCTTGAGGGAAGAGGAGTTCCCCGGACTTTTGACTACATTTAGTGAATTTCTTGAAGAAACCAACTGGGCAAATCAGGAACTCACCTACGAAAGTCTTGGCTTCTAACCTCTCAACGGGTTACCAACCTGGTGAAGTACGTTTTTCACGGTATTAACTCTGAGAAAAAAGATAATGGTCTACCTCAATTGCTTAGGAAACGCTATAAGGTAAAAGTATTCACTAATATTTTTATGCGCAACCAAGGCTACGACGACAAAATTTTTAACCCATTCTCTGAATTATTAGATAAATTAAGCATTTTCACAAGCAGCTTGGGTGATGACTCCAAAGCCTCTCGTCGTAGGTTTGATGGTTGGTCTTTATCGGAGCGAAACCCTGAAATTATAAAAGCTTGGATGCCAATATGGGAATGGTTCTACCGCTACTATTTTCAGGTTGAAACTTCCGGGTGGCATCATATGCCATCGGCTGGAAAAGTGTTGATTGTCGGTTCCCATAATGGCGGGTTGGGTTCACCAGATACGTCAATGTTCATGTATGACTGGTTCCGCACCTTTGGCTATGAGCGATTAGCCTACGCCTTGATGCACCCGTCAGCCTGGGATACTCCTATCTTTGCTGTGCCAGGTGCTCCGGTGGGAGCTATTATAGCACATCCGAAAATGGCGAGTGCAGCTCTACGAAAAGATGCAGCACTACTGGTTTACCCAGGAGGTGCTCAGGATTTGTTTCGTCCCTACACTTGGCGAAACCGAATTCATTTAGCAAACAATAAGGCGTTCATCAAGCTGGCTTTGCGGGAAGAGGTGCCAATTGTACCCATCATTTCTCATGGTGCACACTCAACTTTGATTGTGCTAGCTGATTTCTACCAGCAGATGAAACAATTCCATGAATGGGGCTTTCCTTGGTTACTTGATGGAAACACGGGCGTATTCCCAGTTTACCTTGGGCTACCTTGGGGCTTGGGGATTGGACCTCTACCCAATATCCCGTTCCCCATGCAGATTCATACTCATGTCTGTGCACCAATTGTATTTGAGCGCTACGGTCGTGTTGCGTCTCGCGATCGCACCTACGTAGATGCTTGTTACGAGCAGGTTCGTGCGATGATGCAAGCTGAACTAGATGAGTTAGTACAAAAGTATGACTGTTCAGAGGGGTAACAAGAATATATACCAATCCTATTTTATTTGTGAAAATCGCGCATGATCAGATTCCTGACTTCTTTAAGAAGTCGGGAATCTTGTTGTTCACGAATGATTTGTTTAACTTAACGATGAAATCAACTTCACAACTCGTTCTTTAACTTCATCTCGAACACGGCGAAAGGTTTCTATATCTTGCCCTTCTGGATCATCAAGTTGCCAATCTTCAAACACATCTCTTATCACCCATTCTTCAGGTAAATTGACTCCACAACCACAAAGAGAAATCACAGCATCGTAATCTTCTGCTTTGAAATTATCTAAAGGTTTGGAGGTTTGATGACTAATATCAATGCCAATTTCTGACATCACTTGGACAGTTGTTGGATCTACATAACTTGATTCCAGTCCAGAACTGTTAACAGTAATTTTACCGTCTCCCAATGTGCGAGCAAATCCCTCTGCCATTTGAGAACGACGGGAATTTTTCTTACAAACAAACATCACTTTTTTCATGGCTTTTGTGGTTATTAGTTGTTGATAGATTAACGAGTGAAAACTTTTATGAGCTTCAATTAGCGTTAACCTCAAGAGCAGTATTCGCTACTCTGATGGTCTCTTTTGCTGCTTTTTCTTTACGTTCGCTGTGGCGGTCTGTCAGGTAATCCACCTTGTCACGCAACAGCAAGGTGAACTTATAGAGTTCTTCCATGACATCAACGACGCGATCGCGGTAAGGCGAATCCTTCATCGTTCCGTCTTCGTTAAACTCCTGGTAAGCTTTAGCGACACTAGACTGATTCGGAATCGTAAACATTCGCATCCAACGCCCTAAAATGCGCAGGGTGTTGACAGCGTTGAAAGACTGAGAACCCCCACTGACTTGCATGACTGCTAAGGTTCTGCCTTGAGTCGGTCTGACTGCTCCTAAACTTAGAGGAATCCAGTCAATTTGGTTTTTCATGATACCCGTGATATTACCATGCATCTCAGGAGAAGACCATACTTGACCCTCAGACCACAAGCTTAATTCCCGCAATTCCTGCACCTTGGGATGTGTATCAGGTACACTGTTGTGAATTGGTAATTCCCGTGGGTCAAAAAACCGGACTTCTGCACCAAATTCCTCGATAATTCGCGCAGCTTCTTCTGCTAGAAGGCGACTATAGGAACGCTCTCGCAAAGAGCCATATAAAAATAAGATTCTCGGTTTGTGATGAGTTGTCATAATTTCAGCCCAATATAACAGCCTCTCTTGGATTTCCTCGGTTATCTAATATCTTGAAAATCGTTAGAAAGTTGCTTATAAACGATTACAGCTAACTGCGCTCCCAAAATTGGTCCCACCCAATAAACCCAGTGGTATTGCCAAATTGCTCCTACTAACGCCGGACCAAAAGAACGTGCTGGATTCATACTTGCACCCGTAATTGGTCCCATAAACGCTGCTTCTACTCCAACAGTCAACCCTATAGCTAACCCTGCAAAGCCAATATGTGCGCGGCGATCCAATCCAGAACCAAAAATCACAAGCATCAAAATGAACGTGAGTACTGTTTCCAACACCAAAGATTGCAACCAATTTCCATTGAGTGGAAGAGTTACCCCCAAATTAGCAACTCTTCCCAAGCTCATAAGTAGTAAAGCAGAAGCTACTATTGCCCCCAAGGATTGTGCCAAAATATACGGTAACACTCGATGTTTGGGAAAAAAGCCACTTGTCCAAAACGCTAACGTCACTGCTGGGTTAAAGTGTGCGCCGCTTAGATGTCCCATAGCGTAAATCAAAGCGACGACGATCGCACCAAACACAAAGCTAATCCCCACATGAGTAATAGCACCTTTACTTATATCATTTACCATGACTGCGCCAGTACCTGCAAATACCAAAGTAAAGGTGCCGATTGCTTCTGCTAATGTCTGATATCTATGTACAGAGATTTGTTTGAAAAAAGATTTCATCAACCTAAAACTGCTTTTGTTTGCGTAAGACCTCTGCAAGCGTTATGTTAAGCTGAGCTTCTTTGCCAAACACAGTTCCTACCTTTCCAGTGTTTACCAGTGCAAGTGCCAACTTGACCAGTCTTGCGTTCATTGACCTCACTCCCTTGACGTATTAAGAGTATATATCCATCATTTCAAAAAAAGTTGATTTGTCAACCTATAGGGTGAGCCATGTTACAGAAATTAATCAAAAAAAGTTGATATTTCAGGATGGCTCTTGACACAAACGAGCAGGCAAAATTTGGTACAAGCGGCGAAACTCTGACAGGTACTGCTCTAAAGCAGCAAATTGAGCTATGTTGAGGCTATAGTAAATCCAGCGTCCTTCCTGACGAGAGCGAACCAAACCAGCTTCTCTGAGAGTTTTCAAGTGAAAAGACAGCTTTGACTGGCTGACTTCTAAAGCATCGCACAAGTCACACACACAAAGCTCTTTATTTCGCAGTAGTTCGATAACGCTAATTCTCAGTGGATCGGAAAGAGCATGGAAACCGAGAACAATTAAATCAGGAGTGGTTGTGGAGGGGGATTGCATTAATAAAAATTAAGGTGAAAGTGTTCACTCTCTATTGTGGAATAGAAAATTGAAGTTGCAAGTATTAACTCTGGGTAAAATGCAAAGCTTTATACCTAAAAATCGTGCTAATACCGTGATATACGCAAGTATTTATTTGATTTTTTAATTTTTGTTTTTGAATTTTGAATTGTTCATGCCATGCACCTGTTGTGCTAATCTAAACAAACAGTTATCAGTTATCAGTTATCAGTTATCAATTGTCCACTGTTCACTGTTCACTGTTCCCTGTTCCCTGTTCCCTGATTTATTCATGCAACCTTCTAGCCAAAAGCTGCGACAATTACTAGAGCGTCCGGAAATTCTCATCATTCCTGGCGTTTACGATTGTTTGGGAGCAAAACTGGCTGAACAATTAGGTTTTGAATTAGTGGCGACTAGTGGCTTTGGTATCGCCGCCTCTACACTTGGTGTACCAGACTATGGTTTAATGACTGCAACAGAAATACTTGCCAGCACAGGACGAATTGCTCAATCAGTGAGTATACCTTTAATCGCTGATATGGACACTGGCTATGGTAATGCATTAAACGTCATCCGAACTATAAAGGACGCCGTACAGCAAGGAATTGCGGGAGTTTTGCTAGAAGACCAAGAATGGCCAAAAAAATGCGGTCACTTTGAAGGAAAACGAGTCATTTCGATGGCTGAACACGTTGGCAAAATCCGCGCAGCTGTGCAAGCGCGTGGTGACAGTGGTTTGGTGATTATTGCTCGCACTGATGCTCGTGCTCCCTTGGGTTTGGAAGAAGCATTGAGTCGTGGTAGAGCTTATATTGATGCTGGGGCAGATATCTTGTTTGTTGAAGCGCCGCAATCTGTTGAGGAATTACAAAAAATAGCTTCTGCGTTTCCAGATGTTCCTCTGGTAGCCAATATTGTTGAAGGTGGCAAAACTCCTCAACTCTCGGCGTCACAGTTGCAGGAGTTAGGTTTTAAGATTGTGTTTTTCCCAGTTTCTGCTTTACTTGCAGCGACAAAGGTTATGACTGCTTGCTTGCGTCAATTGAAAGAACAGGGAACTACGGTTGATTTTCAGGAGTTGGTTGAGTTTAAGGAATTTCAAAATCTGATTGGTGTACCTGAATATCTGCAAATGGAGAAGCAGTTTACAAGTGTGAAAGATTCGACGAGTGTTTGATACTTGCTTCAAATTTAATAGGATCTACGCGGAAGAGATCCCCCAACCCCCTTAAAAAGGGGGCTTTTAAGATTCCCCCGTTTTTAAGGCTAGGGGGGATCGAGGTTTCGGGTTTTCAGTGCGTAATATCAAATCCGTTTGTATCAGAATTATTTCTCCTTCCTCTTTCTCTGAGCTCTCTGCGTCTCTGCGGTTTTTTAATCATTCAGAGAATCGAGCAAGTCGAACAGGTAATTGAGCGTCAACAAGAAATTTCACGAGGCAATTTTATAGATACTTTTTACTTGGCTAAGGCGAACAGCAAATTGCAGAGCAGCTAAAATGTCTTCCCGCTCTAAATCCTCATAATCTGCTAAAATTTCATCGATTGTCATGCCAGAGCTAAGTAATTCGAGAATCAATTCTACAGGATAACGAAGTCCCCTGATACAAGGCTTGCCGTGACACACATCAGGATTATAGGTAATGCGTTGTAAAAGGTTAGTGGTCATATTGTTTTTTCGTAAAGTATATAAGGTTGTATATGTCTAATTTTGCATTGAGTGTTGAACTGTTTATGATTATTTATTCTATTCTTTTTTGTGCTACTCTATAAATAATGGAAAAGGTGTGCGCAGATAGACCCCTCCTCACAATGATGCAATAGCTCGTAAAGGCAAGTGGTCGTAAAAAGTATTAAAATAAGGGGCTTGTGTCCTTGTTCCAGGGTAGGGATGCACCACAAAGAAAATTTTCTCTTTCCCTTACACCCTTACACCCCCATACCCCTACACCCTTTTGTTGGTCACAAATGCGAGACTCAGCAATCTGCCAATGTTTCCGTAATCACGGGCAATGCAATTGAAGCATCTTAATATATATATAGTTAGATAAAACACCCGCGCCTATCCATGAACGAACAGCGCCAGCAAGCCTATCTCAACCTGATTGAAAGACTGCTGAATTGCCCGAGTGAGGAAGAAGCAGAGATTTTAGAAGCGAACCAAGATTTACTTGATGCTGAATTCTTGGGGATGCTGGAAGCTGTGGCAGAAAATTTCTCACCGCAGGGAGATGAAAATACAGCGAGTTGGTTGAGAAATCTGGCAAATCAGTTGAGGGAAGCGTTGAATTTATCCTCACCAACTGCTGCGAACACTTCAGAAGAAGACTTACAAGCTTATTGGCAATTTTTGATGGAGGTACTGCAAGCAACCGCAGAAAGCCGAGGTGAGGCGCAGGTAGTTTACCCGTTGCTGGTAGAAAACACAAAATATCTTAATCTGAATTTAGCGGAAGTCTTGCGGCGTTGGGCGACAAATAAGCTGGCGGAAGTTGAGACGGATGAGGCACAATTCATCGCTGGAGTTATTGTTAATTTTAGTAATCTGATTCAGCAATTCCCCTTGGGTAACAAAGCTAGCAACATGGAAATTGCGATCGCTGGTTATGAAGTCGTGTCAACCGTGTTCACCCGCCAAAGCTTTCCCCAAGATTGGGCAATGACGCAAAATAATCTCGGGGCTGCTTACTCCAACAGAATACACGGGGAGAAAGCAGAGAATCTTGAGAGTGCGATCGCTTCTTACACTGCAGCATTGTCCGTTTATACCCGCCAAAGCTTTCCCCAAGATTGGGCAATGACGCAAAATAATCTCGGGAATGCTTACCGTAACAGAATACACGGGGAGAAAGCAGACAATCTTGAGAGTGCGATCGCTTCTTACTCTGCAGCATTGTCCGTAAGAACCCGCCAAAGCTTTCCCCAACAATGGGCAATGACGCAAAATAATCTCGGGCTTGCTTACTCTGACAGAATACACGGGGAGAAAGCAGAGAATCTTGAGAGTGCGATCGCTTCTTACACTGCAGCATTGTCCGTTTATACCCGCCAAAGCTTTCCCCAAGATTGGGCAATGACGCAAAATAATCTCGGGAATGCTTACC
>NZ_QMEB01000193.1:12788-13039 GCF_012912135.1 Brasilonema bromeliae SPC951
CAAAGCTTTCCCCAAGATTGGGCAATGACGCAAAATAATCTCGGGAATGCTTACCTTTACAGAATACGCGGGGAGAAGGCAGAGAATCTTGAGAGTGCGATCGCTTCTTACACTGCAGCATTGTCCGTAAGAACCCGCCAAAGCTTTCCCCAAGATTGGGCAATGACGCAAAATAATCTCGGGGCTGCTTACTCCAACAGAATACACGGGGAGAAAGCAGAGAATCTTGAGAGTGCGATCGCTTCTTACAC
>NZ_QMEB01000194.1 GCF_012912135.1 Brasilonema bromeliae SPC951
TTCATCCACTCATGTAAAGGTAGGGGTTTTCATCCTCCCGCTTGCAGCCCGATAACGATATGTAGAGACGTTGCCCTTCGGGTATCTCCTGCGGAGACGCTGCGCGAACGGCAGTTGCTTCAAGTCGGGGAACCCGCTGTTAGCACCTGCCTCACATGCAACGTCTCTACCGTATTGGACGCAATTGAAAACCGCTCTA
The DNA here is from genome assembly GCF_012912135.1 of Brasilonema bromeliae SPC951. Lineage (GTDB taxonomy): Bacteria > Cyanobacteriota > Cyanobacteriia > Cyanobacteriales > Nostocaceae > Brasilonema > Brasilonema bromeliae. Next base: position 200 of record NZ_QMEB01000194.1, read on the forward strand.
TTCCCAAAGGAGATCTACGTATTCGCTTCTCCCACAGCTTCTATGACTGCTTCTAAAGCTATTGCTACATGAGTCCAATGAGTTCCCCCTTGGCAATACACCACATACGGTTCCCGCAATGGACCATCAGCTGAAAATTCAGAGGTGCTTCCCTCAATAAATGTCCCGCCAGCCATCACGACCTTACTTTCATAACCAGGCATATCATCTGGGATGGGGTCAAGATAAGAACCGATGGGTGAATTTTGTTGAATTGCCCGACAAAAAGCAATGAGTTTTTGGGCAGAACCTAGTTTAATTGCTTGAATGACATCGCGACGCTTAGCAAACGGTGCTGGATTGACTGGATAACCTAGTTTGTCAAATACATAACCCGTGAGGTGAGTCCCTTTCATTGCTTCTCCTACCATTTGTGGGGCGAGAAACAGCCCTTGAAACAGCAGGCGATTTTGGTCAAAAGTGGCACCTCCGTAACTGCCAATTCCTGGTGCTGTGAGGCGACAAGCAGCGGCTTCTACCAAGTCAGCGCGACCGGCAACATAACCGCCAGCAGTTACAATCGTACCACCGGGGTTTTTAATCAACGACCCTGCTATCAAATCAGCACCAACATGGGTAGGTTCCTGAGTTTCTATGAATTCGCCATAGCAGTTATCAACAAAGCAAATGGTATTAGGATTTTGCTGCTTGACCAAGTGGATAATTTTTTCAATATCGGCTATTGATAAGCTAGGACGCCAAGAATAACCACAAGAACGCTGAATCAGCACCAAACGAGTTTTGTCCTTTACCGCATGGCTTAAAGCTTGCCAATTTATAGTTCCTTCTAGAGTAAGATCTAATTGTTGGTAGCGAATGCCAAACTCAAGTAGTGAACCTTGACCTTGACCTCGTAATCCAATGACTTCTTCAAGAGTATCGTAGGGTGCACCAACCACCGCTAGCATTTCATCACCAGGACGGAGAACACCAAATAAAGCACAAGCAATTGCGTGGGTTCCTGAAACAAACTGTACTCGTACAGCAGCCGCCTCAGCGCCCACCACCACCGCAAAAACTCGATCTAAAGTTTCTCTCCCCAAGTCATCGTGTCCGTATCCAGAGACACCGGCGAAGTGGTGTGCCCCTACATGATTATGGCGAAAAGCATATAATACTCGTTGAAGATTTTGCTTGACCTGAGCGTCAATTCCAGAAAAAATCTGTAACAGTGCTTGTTCTGCTTCACGCAGCTGTTCCGAGCTATTCATTAGTTCCTCTTTTAAGAAAACATAAAAAATTTGCGGATTTTTATATCGCGCAGATTAGGCTTGACAATTCCTATTCAGGTTAATGCATGACAATTGCTACATCCACAAAATCCCAACTTAATTGGCTTCATATCACATTTTTCGCCGGTTTGCATCTCGGAGTTTTGTTTGCCCTGTTTCCAAGTAACTTTAGCTGGAAAGCATTCGGTGTATTCTTGTTTCTCTACTGGTTAACTGGTGGCTTGGGTATTACCTTAGGATTTCACCGCCTGATCACCCACCGTAGTTTTGAAACTCCCAAGTGGCTGGAGTATTTCTTGGCTTTTTGTGGGACACTCACTTGCCAAGGAGGACCAATCGATTGGGTAGGAATGCATCGTATACATCATTTGCACTCTGATAAAGAGCAAGACCCCCACGATTCCAATAAGGGCTTCTGGTGGAGTCACATAGCTTGGATGTTTTATAATTCACCTGCTTTCGCGGACGTGCCTCGCTTTACTAAAGATATTGGCGACGACCCATTTTATCAGTTTCTGCAAAAGAATATGATTTTGATCCAGGTGGCGCTGGGTATAGTCCTGTTGCTGCTGGGTGGTTGGTCATTTGTCGTTTGGGGAGTTTTTGTTCGCCTGATCTTCGTGTGGCACTGTACTTGGTTTGTCAACAGTGCTACCCATAAGTTCGGCTATCGTACTTATGATACAAGCGATCGCTCTACAAACTGCTGGTGGGTAGCTTTACTAACCTATGGTGAAGGCTGGCACAATAACCACCACGCCTATCAATTCTCAGCTCGCCACGGGTTGAAATGGTGGGAAATTGACCTAACCTGGATGACCGTTCAATTGCTACAATTACTGGGTCTAGCTACAAATGTCAAGCTGGCACCAGAAAAAGCAGTAAGCGGTCAATAGTTAGCAATTCTTATCTTATTTAATGTTCAATTTTGAATTTTGAATTTTGAATTTTGAACTACTTATGCTCCCCCGCTTCTAAAAGGCTACTAAAGCATCAGCGGGGGTTTATTGCAGGTGCGGTAGGGTACATTAGATTGCTATAATCCAAGACGCAAATATTAAAAAACTTTGCGACAGCCACTTGTTTAGTGATTTGGTAGTGAGGTTTGTTGTCTTTTCAGGTATTCATGACTATATCAACAATCGAAAGCCACAAGTCAGCTCATGAGCGTGGGTTATCCGACCTTAAGCTAAAAGATATTATCAAAAGCTTGCCACGGGAATGTTTTGAGCAGAATCGCCGCAAAGCCTGGACAAAAGTTCTGCTCAGTGTCTTGATGGTCTGCTTGGGCTATTTCAGCTTGATCATCGCTCCTTGGTTTCTCTTACCTCTAGCGTGGATTTTTACGGGTACTGCTTTAACCGGTTTTTTTGTCATCGGGCATGATTGCGGTCATCGTTCATTTGCTAAACGTCGCTGGGTCAACGATTTAGTGGGACATGTGATGATGATGCCGTTAATTTACCCGTTCCACAGTTGGCGTATTCAGCACAATTATCATCACACTCACACTAACAAGCTGGATGAGGACAACGCTTGGCAGCCAATCACCACAGAAGTTTATGAAAGTTGTGGAAAAATTTCGCAATGGGGTTTCATAGCATTTCTAAGGTATCGATTGTGGTGGATAGGCTCAATCATTCATTGCGGAGTTTTGCACTTTAATTGGTCTTTATTCCGCAAGAAAGACCAAGCAAGTGTGAAATTTTCTGTGGCTGTCGTCGTGCTTTTTGCTGCGATCGCATTCCCCATCCTCATCGCCACAACCGGGATCTGGGGATTTGTGAAATTTTGGCTACTTCCGTGGCTGGTTTACCATTTTTGGATGAGTACTTTTACGCTGGTTCACCATACTGCTCCAGACGTTCCTTTTGTGGCAGAATCTAAGTGGAACCAGGCTATAGCACAGCTAAATGGCACAGTTCATTGCGATTACCCTTCTTGGGTAGAAATCCTTTGCCACGATATCAATGTCCACGTCCCCCATCATATTTCAACTGCTATTCCTTCTTATAATTTGCGGATGGCTTATCGCAGTATCAAAGAAAATTGGGAGACGTACCTGCATGATGAATGTCGGTTTTCTTTTTCTTTAATGAAGCGAATTACAGATCAGTGTCACCTGTATAAAGCCGATAGTGGCTATCAGTCTTTTAAAGACTATTTTGCAGGACAATAAGCTCATAGCTCTAAGAAATAGATTTTGGCAATTCTGTAAACACAAGTCTTGTTACTGAAATTGCCAGATATTACCTTGCTGCTTTGCATTTCCAAAACTTAGGGATAGCCAAACCCAAAGTCATGCGATTGCAAAGTTTAGATCACTTTGGCTCAACAACTTCCTTTTTGACTCCAGTAAAAAAATCAAGTGCAATCAAATATCATCAAGACAAATAATCCTCATGAGGTTGAATCTCTTGAGGATACAACCAAGCTGCCTTTTACTCTTCAAGATTTGAAAACAGCAATCCCATCTGAATGTTTTCAGCCCAATGTCGGGAAATCACTTTTCTACTTTTTTCGTGACATCCTGATTATCGGTTTACTTTATGCAATTGCTCATTTTCTAAATTCTTGGTTTTTCTGGCCAATTTTTTGGGTGATGCAAGGAACGATGTTTTGGGCTTTGTTTGTCGTTGGACATGACTGCGGACACCAATCTTTTTCTAATAAAAAATGGCTTAATGATTTGATTGGGCATCTTTGCCATACACCGATACTTGTTCCATATCACGGGTGGCGAATTAGCCATAGAACTCACCACAAAAATACTGGTAACATCGATAATGATGAAAGCTGGTATCCTGTGAGTGAATCACAGTACAAGGTGATGGATTGGGTGGAGAAAGCGGGTCGATATTACGTGTTTTTATTGGCTTATCCGGTATATTTGTTTATGCGTTCTCCTAACAAGGAAGGTTCGCACTTTTTCCCCAGTAGTCCTCTGTTTAAACCATCGGAAAAATGGGATGTTATTACCAGCACCACACTCTGGACTTTAATGGTTGCTTTGCTTGGTTTCCTCACCTATCAGTGGGGCTGGATGTGGTTGTTGAAATACTACGTTGGACCTTATCTTGTCTTTATCATTTGGCTAGATTTAGTAACATTTTTGCACCACACTGAGCCGGATCTTCCCTGGTATCGTGGAGAAGATTGGACTTTTCTCAAAGGTGCTATTTCTAGCATTGACCGTGATTACGGTTTTATCAATCACATCCATCATGATATCGGTACTCATGTTGCTCACCACATATTCCTGAACATTCCTCATTACAATTTGAAGAAAGCAACTGAGGCGATTAAACCGATTATGGGTGACTATTTCCGCAAATCTGATGAACCCATTTTGAGTGCATTAGTCCGTTCGTGCAATACCTGTCATTTTGTTCCAGATACTGGAGGAAAAGTTTACTACACATCTAATAAAAAATTAGCGAAAAGCTAATATGAAGTGAAGAGTGAGAAGTTCATGAAAAACTCCTCACTCTTCACTCTGTAACTTTGGTACTTCTGCTGAGAAAAAATTGCGTTCAATAACAAAGAAACTGCGTTTTTAGTTAGAGGCAGGATGTGTATTTTCTTTTATAACGCAGTGCTTTCCGGAGGCGAAGTACCCATGAGTTTCAACCAACGAAAGTTTGCAACAAGTGCTTCTCCAAATGTTGGATACACACTGTATGGAACACCAAATTCTACACAAACTTCTGCCAATATAGGAGCTATTTTCGGATAGTGAATATGACAAACATGGGGAAATAAATGATGCACCACCTGATAGTTAAGACCACCCAAATACCAATTTAAAAAGGAATTCTTTGGTGCAAAATCAACTGTTGTTTTGACTTGAGCAATCGCCCATTCATCATCAATATGGTTGGACTCAGGATGTGGTTGAAGAAACTCTACCGGAGCGAGAACATGAGCTAGCATGAAAACATTGCAAATCAGCAGACCATAGGTTATGTAAGCAATGCTAAATCCTACAATTACCTGTAGGGGAGTATATCCAACAACAAGTGGTATTCCTACAAAGACTCCTAGCCAAACCAATTTACCCACCAACAATATGAGTATTTCTAAAGGTTTGACAGGAATTACATGCTCATGGTATCTGCGCTTGAATAAAGCGAGATTGACATCAGCAACAGACCAATAAAACGGAATAATTGCATAGACTATAAAAATGAAGAAATGTTGGAATTTATGATACCATTTATGCTCCATGTATGGAGACATACGCACTAAACCATCTCCGTGTATTTCGACATCATGTCCTAATATATTGGTATATGTATGATGCAGGAAATTATGGCGAAATCGCCACAAAGAACTGGATAAACCAATGACATCATAAGTTAAACCAAAGATAGAATTTACCCATTTGTGACTAGAATAACCACCATGATTGGCATCATGTCCTACACTAAAACCAACGCCAGCAATACCTAATCCGAGAAGGACACAGCCAAATAGCTTCATCCACATTATCGGTGGACCGAAGAGAGTAAATGTCCAAGCAGAAATGACCCATCCCAAGATAATTGCAGTCTTGAGGTACATTGCTAGATTATCGCGCTTCGCAATGTTCTCAGATTCAAAATAAGCGTCAACTCGTTTATTGAGTTCCTTTCTAAAACCAACGTTCTTGGCAAAACTTACTCTCGTTTGTGTTTGTGTCATAAAAACTAATCGTTCAAATGAGCTATGAATTGACTTGAAGAAGTTTGTTATCTGGCAAGTATCCAAGTAGCGTTGCTCAGATAGAAACACACAAGCCAAATCATCTCATTGTGGCAGATTATGCCAACTATCTACCAGAAAAAAAGAAAATTTTTCCAAATAAGCAACAAACCTTGTGCGTATGATTAAAATCGTCCGTTTCCCTGAACAATATGCTTAACAGTGGTCAGGCTTTCTAAGCTAATCAATCCGCGTCGATGACCTTTTTGATTGGACATCCCTAGAAATACCGCATCTCCTCGCGATGGATTCCGGGAAAAACGCGGAGAAGCATTGATGTAGCTCGAAGCACTATTCACTCCCAGGGCAAACTGGCGACTCTCCTGGTAAGATTCAGTAACAATACAGTCAGCATGACCGCTGCTGTATTGATTAATCCAGGCGATCGCAGCCTCTAGACTATCCACCAATTTAAAAGCGACTGTCTTCGTTAAAAAAGCGCTCCCCCACTCTGCTTCTTTAGCTAACTGTAGCTGAGGAAAGGCTTCTACCAATTCGGCATCTCCCTTAATTTCAAAGCCCTTCTCCTTTAAGCTATTCCACAATGTCAGTAAAGAAGATGGCAAGGCTTGTCGGTGAATGAGTACTTTTTCAATTGCGTTCACCGGATCTGGTTCGCTTTGATGGCTATCTATAATGAGCCAACGTACCATTTCTAAACTACCATTCGGCGACCAGTAAAGGTAGCAGTTGCCCATAGCCGATTTGAGAACTGGGGCGGTGGACTGGCGCGCCACTTGCTGTACCAAGCTAGAACGTCCGTAGGGAATCACTAAATTCAAGCATTGGTCTTGCGTCACTATATCCCGAATAGAACTTCCTTCTTCTGCTGTTATCAGCTGTAAACAACCTGGTGGTAAACCAACTTCAGTCACAGCACTCAAAAGTGCATTGGCGATCGCCGCGTTAGAATGACTGGCTTCAGTACCGCCTCTGAGGATCAGACTGTTGCCAGTTTTGATACACAACGCTGCTGCGATCGCTCCCAATTCTGGAAACGCCTCATAAATAAACGCAATCACACCCAAAGGCATTAACTGTGTATAAGTCTGAGAGTCGTCTAGTTGATAGTCAGCATGTCTGACTCGCCGTAGTGGGTCTGATAATTCCCCCAGCCGTTGTAAAATATCTACTGCCATCTCCAGCCGTTTTGGAGTCAGCTTCAGCCAATCCAGAATTAAATCTGGCACCGCCATTTCCCGACTCGCTTCTAGATCCAAGGTGTTTGCTTCTAGAATGTCGTCAAATGAACGTGTCATCGCTTGTGCCATCGCTAACACAGCACGACTTCTGTCTACTCCTTTTGTGGTTCCTAGCTTTAGGGCAGCTTGATGAGCGCGTCTTGCGCGCTCAATTGGTTCGGGGCTAACATCAAAAGCATCCACTGTCATTCAATTATCGCCTGTAGGTGAGCCATACCATCAGTGCTGGCAAAATAGCCAACAGCACCGCCACCATTGCCCAAGCAATAATGCTGTAACCATTTGCCAATCGTAGTGCCAATGGTAACCATATAATCACTAGCACGAAAATAATCCCAAGCGCTACAGGCAAATAGCTTTCTCCTAATCGAGGATGAACAACTTGCCAACTATTCCCTCTCCAGCGCCAAGCCCGCTTGTAGGGATAAGTGGTGGAAAGTTGCTCCAGTACATAACCATTATCTTCGACCACGAATATCTGCTGACAGCGATTGCAACCAAATGCTTCTGTCAGCGTAATAGGAATCAACTGCCCCCGCCGACGACAGGGACACGGGTATTCACTATTGAAGTCAATTTTGTCTGCTTTTTGAGGTTGCACAAGCGAACTTTTTACTTGAGCGTGTTTGCCAATAGCTGTGAAAATAGCATCCCCTGATTTACGTTTTCAGGCAAGCTATTTTCCCATGAACTTTCTTTATAACATTAGCCAGTCTGGCTTACTCTTTTTTCTGGACAGATTTTCTTGAAATTCAGTGGTAGTACAATCCTATCACTGAACTACACTGATAATAGCCAGATCTCATAACTGAATAAGCACAAAGACTAAAGTGAATTTTCTTTTCACTTCAACCTTTATTCTTCAATATCGCCTTAACGTCAGTATCAATTCAATATTTTTTTACAGTATGATACTAACCACTGTACAGATCTTTTTATAGAGTAGCGCATCTTACATCATTTTTTTTTCGCTACACTTAAATTTTTTATAATCATAATTCATATATATTGGCATTTTACAGCAGTAATTTGCCAAAGTCTTATCTTTATACATTGCTTTTTATTTTCAAAGCGGGTAACGCGATTCGAACGCGCGACATTCACCTTGGCAAGGTGACGCTCTACCACTGAGCTATACCCGCAAACTCCACTCTTACTACTATTCCATAGTATGCATTATTTGTCAACCCCTTTTATTTGTTTAGTAGTTAGTGGAAAAAGTTAGCCACTAACCACTAACTACTAATCACTGACTATTCTGCAGACAGCTGTCCTACGCTGGCACTTTTCAGCGATGCTGACGAGAGAATGGCCAGAAAAAGGCTCTGCGAGGTTTGAACGTAATTGCCGCATCAGACTAGCCATTTCTAAAGCACTCATGGCGTAATCCCAACCATGATTGCTTTTAATGCCAGCACGTTCTAAAGCTTGCTGCATGGAGTCCACTGTTAAAATGCCAAAAACCACAGGAACACCAGTTTGAAACGCAGCAGCAGCAATTCCTTTAGCGACCTCAGAAGAAACGTAATCAAAATGAGGCGTTTGTCCTCGGATCACAGCACCCAGACAAATAACCGCATCATAACGACCAGAGACTGCCAATTGGCGAGCCACAACCGGAACTTCAAAACTGCCTGGTACGTAAATGTAGTCTACCTGAGAGCCGTGAGGATTGACATCAATACCGTGGCGTTTCAAGCAATCTTGACAACCTTCCACCAGCTTGTTAGTTACAAGGTCATTGAATCGACCAATAACAATTCCAAACCGCAAAGGTTCTGCCTGAGTAAAAGTTCCCTCAAAAACTGCCATAACCGCCTCTGATTCATCTATACTTCTTGCCAATATACATTGGTTCTCCAAAAAGTATAGGAGCAGAGTTATCGACAAATCCAGCAAAAAGAAGATTGAGTTGACCGAATCCTGTGAGGGAGATAGGGGAATCCCCCGGCGCATCTCCCACCACTTACGGCGAGTACGCGCTATAGTGGGGGACTTACGCCGAATTTGTTAAACTACCAGAAAGTTTAACGCCCCAACGACAAGCACTAAAATGATCCAAGCTCCTGAACCAATCCACAGCAGTTTTCTAGATTCATTCCAGTTCTGTGGAGTGGCATAGGCAACAGGAACGCCAATGACCAGAACAAAAGACAGCGAAACCAGAGCTAATAAAGCCAGTTGGAATATAAAAGTCATTTTCCCTTCTCCCGAAACAGCAAACGAGTTACAAAAGATAAAATATTGTGCAGGTGAACACCGACAGTTTTTCCTTATTTGTTAAGCTAACAGAAAATTGACACATTTTAGTCATTTGTCCTTGATCCTTTGTGCTGACGATTAATGACTCATGACCCATGACTGATAACTATGGATTTAATTCTGTGCCATACAACAGCTGATTTTGACTCACTAGGAGCCGCCGTAGGACTGACACGCCTGTTACCTGGAAGCAAGATTGTGTTGAGTGGCGGTTCTCATCCAACCGTTGGAGATTTTTTGGCACTACATCGGGATGAGTATGAGCTGATGGAACGACGTTCGGTTAATCCCAACGAAATTCGTTCTTTAATTGTGGTGGATACCCAACAGCGCGATCGCATCGGCAAAGCTGCCCAATGGTTAGATCTACCCCATATTAATAAAATTATCATTTATGACCATCACCAAGAACAACAAAGCGACATTCCCGCAACAGAGATAAATATTTCCCCTGTTGGAGCGACAACAACTGTGATTGTCGAGCAATTGCAAAAACAACAAATTTCCCTAACAACCGCAGAAGCAACTGTGATGGCATTGGGTATCCATGTGGATACTGGTTCTTTGACATTTGACTATACAACACCACGGGATGCTCTGGCTTTGGCTTGGTTGATGCAACAAGGGGCAAGTTTGTCAGTCGTGAGTCAGTACGTTGATCCTGGTCTTTCTCCCCAATTGCAACAGTTGTTGAAGGTGTCGCTGGAAAAAATACAACGTATATATGTACGAGGATATCAGATTGCCTGGGTCAATTTGAAAACAGATGCTTTCGTGCCAGGATTGTCAAGTCTTGCCTCGCAGTTGATGGAGTTAACAGAAATAGATGCCTTACTGCTTTTTCATGAGTATGGTTTAGCAGAAGATGAATCACGCTTGACAGTGATTGGGCGATGCTCCAGAGGAGCCGCCCCTTTGGGGCGATCGCACATTCAAGGTATTAATCTCAATGAGTTATTCCAGCCACTGGGTGGCGGTGGACATTCCCAAGCAGCATCGCTGAACTTAAGAGGGGTAGACTCAGAAGAAATTTTAAACCAACTTCTTGAGGGGATAAAAGCAACAATTCCCCATCCTCCTATTGCCCGAGACTTGATGTCCTCGCCAGTTCGCACCATTCGCCCAGAAACCACAATTGCGGAAGCACAGCGAACTTTGTTGCGCTACGGACATTCTGGTTTGTGTGTAGCCGATGCTCAAGGACAACTACTAGGTATTATTTCTCGACGAGATTTAGATCTTGCCCTGCATCACGGCTTTAGTCATGCTCCCGTTAAGGGTTATATGACAGTCAATATGAGGACAATTACCCCAGAGACGACACTGCCAGAAATCGAGTCAGTCATGGTGACATACGATATTGGACGCTTGCCAGTATTGGAGAACGGGCAGCTGGTGGGAATTGTCACCCGTACTGATGTTTTGCGGGAATTGCATCAAGGGAGAGAGGAGGAGCAGGGGAGCAGAGGAGCAGGGGAGCAGAGGAGCAGGGGAGAAAGCCATGTTAAGTTGCCTAGCTTGGCTGAATTGCATTCACGGCTAGCACCCCAGTTGTGGCAATTGCTTACCAAAGCTTCACGAGAAGCAGAAAAACGTGGTTGGCATCTTTACCTTGTTGGAGGAGCAGTACGCGACTTGCTACTTGCTGAAGAAGCTTCTGGCACTTTGTTGATTAAAGATATTGACTTAGTCGTTGATGGTTTTCACAAAGCGGCGGATGTGGGTGCGGGTGTGGAACTGGCAAAAGCACTACAGCAACTTTACCCAACAGCACGTTTAGAAATTCACGGGGCTTTTCAAACTGCGGCTTTGCTGTGGCATAAAGACCCAGAATTAGATTCATTGTGGGTTGACATTGCGACTGCCAGAACAGAATTCTATCCTTATCCGGCAGCAAATCCAGAAGTTGAGGCGAGTTCGATTCGTCAAGATTTGTATCGTCGAGATTTTACCATCAACGCAATGGCACTGCGACTGACGCCTCCCCGCGCTGGTGCATTACTCGACTTTTTTGGCGGGTTGCTAGATTTGCAGGCAAAGCAAATTCGGGTGTTGCACGCTAACAGCTTTATCGAAGATCCTACTCGCATTTATCGCGGTGTGCGCTTTGCGATGCGACTCGGATTTCACTTAGAGCCTCAGACAGAAGAGTATATCCGCTACGCTATCACGAGCGGCGTTTACGATCGCACCACCCGAGAAAATAGCAAAACTCCAGCACTGCAAACTCGACTGAAAACGGAATTAAAACATATTCTAGAAGCCCCCTACTGGAAACCAGCTTTGCAATTACTGGCAGAGTTGGGAGCTTTGCAGTGCATCCATCCCACCCTTGGGCTAGATGAGGAACTTCTGGGGCAATTGCGTTTGCTGGAACGTTGCTTACGGCGGTTCGACTCCCAGCAAACCCTTATCCACTGGCAAATGCGCTTGGAAGCTCTCATTGCCCACATAGCAGCAGAATATCGAGGGCGCGTGGCAAGGAATCTGCTATTGCCCGAAGATAGTATCAATAGGCTAGAAGTATTAGCACAAGCTCAAGCTAATGTCAACAAAATTCTCCCTTCTTTGCAAGCACACAGGGAAGTGGATGAGGTGCGTCCGAGTCAAATTCAACAGTTATTGCGCCAGTATGACGTGCCAATGCTGATTTTAATAGCTGTGCAAAGTTCAAGAGGTGTTAGGCGGAAGATTTGGCAATATTTAACTGTTTGGCGTAACGTTCAGCCTATTTTGAATGGGAATGATTTGAGGAAACTGGGATATAAACCTGGACCGCAGTATCGGCAAATGCTCGATGATTTGCTGGCGGCGACGTTGGATGGAGTTGTTTGCAATCGGGATGAGGCTGAGGAGTTTTTAAATAAACATTATCCTCAATAAAGTTTTGCAACATTTTATGAACTTTCCATAACGAGTACTAAGATTTCTTTTCAATTTGACCTCTGGCGCTCGCAAAGTCAGAGAAAACTTTACAATAACTACTGAAAAAACTTAACATCATCAACTGAGGTCAGGTCTATGATCCGCGCCTACGCAGCTTTTCAACAAGGCGAAGAACTGAAGCCTTTTGAGTACGAACCAGGACCACTTGGCAGTGAGGATGTGGAGATTGATGTGGAATACTGCGGGATTTGCCATAGCGACCTCAGTATGCTCAAGAATGATTGGGGAATGAGTCAGTACCCGATTGTTCCCGGACATGAAGTGGTTGGTACAATCGCAAATGTTGGCGATGCGGTGAAAAAACTCCAAGTCGGGCAACGGGTAGGGCTGGGTTGGAATTCGCGATCGTGTATG
>NZ_QMEB01000195.1 GCF_012912135.1 Brasilonema bromeliae SPC951
GTTTGGGAGTGAGGGGTTGGGTGAGCGTCCCAGGACGTCTTCTCTCGCGTCGAGACTTGTAAAGTGTAACATCTAGAGCTTACAGACTTTTATTAAGATTTATATACGAGTTGTTTTCCACGAAGTCTTGCGGGTTCTGGCTTCCCGATACCTGGCACTGGGGTACTCCTGCTCGTACACTATTTTTATGATGAGTTTTGTAGTACGACACAGACAAACTGCGGGTTATAGCAGTTGGCGAAGAGAAATTTTTCTGCAATTTTCTCTATTTCTTCGTTATTGGTTTCCCAGTCATTGCAAGGAAGTTTCATTTGTTCAGGAGAGAACGATAAGCCTCCGGCTTGACGCAAAGCGTATCGCACTTCTTGGAAAAGTTAGCGATACGCGCCTTAGTGCGTCTGTTGCTCCTTTGCGATGGTACAAAGTGCCCGCTGGGGTGCGATAAGCGAAGCTTAACGCCTCCGGCGTATCGCTCTACACAAAATACTTAAGATCAATACGGTTCAGTTAGAGCCAAAAACCTTACACTGGGTAGGTTGGGGAGGACACTTCTGTGCGGGGGTTCCCCCCGTTGAAGAAAGTGTCCGTTTAAGCGTAGCGCAACCCAACAAGAAACGTTTTGTGTTGGGTTTCCTTACGTCAACCCAACCTACCTTATGCTTAACTGAACCGTTTTGTACTTAAGATAGTTAAGTTGATGAACTCGCAACTAACCGCCGTAAATCCTCTTTTCATAACCTATCCATTCTTTCTCCCGTAACAGATACTTTTGAATTTTACCAGTGCTAGTTTTTGGCAGAGTCGTAAATTCAATTTTAGTAGGGCATTTAAAAGCAGCAATTTGATTACGGCAAAATTGGATTAATTCTTGTTCTGTAACTTGCGCCCTTTCTTTGAGAGTAACAAAGGCTTTTGGCACTTCACCACGCCTAGCATTCGGTACAGCAATAACTGCACACTCTAACACGGCTTGATGGCGGTAAAGACATTGTTCAACTTCTATACTGGAGACATTTTCCCCGCTAGTAATGATGATATCTTTCATACGGTCGCGCACCTCAATATAACCGTCAGGGTGCATTACAGCTAAATCACCACTATGAAACCATCCTCCTCTAAATACTCTTTCAGTCACTTCTGGGTCATTATAATAGCCTGTCATCACCATATTTCCTCGCATCACCACCTCTCCCATTGTTTGTCCATCCGCTGGGACATCATTCATATTTTGATCTACAACTCGCAAACCATCTGCACCGATATAAGGTACGCCTTGACGTGCCATGAGTTTTGCTTTTTCTGCAATCATTAAATTGTCCCAATCTGATTGATATTCGCAAACTGTATAAGGACCATAAACTTCAGTCAAACCATAAACGTGAATAATTTTTGCGCCAATTTTAGTAATTTTTTCAATCAATGTTGGCGATGGTGGTGCGCCTGCTGTAGTGATAGTTAGAGGTTTTTCTAATAATTGCGGACAATTTGGATGATTGAACAGAGAAATTAAAATTGCAGGTGCAGCATTTAAATGAGTGACTTCTTTTTGTTGAATTAACTTCCAGATATTACCGGGGTTAAACTTACGTAAACAAATATGAGTACCACCAATAGCAGTTACCCCCCAAGTAAAACACCAGCCATTGCAGTGAAACATGGGCAAAGTCCAGAGATAAACAGAGTTAGGTGTTAGTGTTGTTTCAATGATTTCTCCTAAAGAGTTAATATATGCACCTCGATGAGAGTACATCACACCTTTGGGTTTACCAGAAGTTCCACTAGTGTAATTAATCGAAATTGTCTCCATTTCATCTGTAATTATCCAAGATAAAGGAGTCGGTTTACCAGTTTGGAGAAATGCTTCATAATCTTCACCATCTAAAGGTTCAAAACCTTCTAAATCATCAATATTGATTATATGTTTAACAGTTTCTAGATTATTTTGAACAGGTCGAATTATATTTGCTAACTCTGTATCAACAAAGAGAAATTTCGCACCGCAATCATTCAAGATATAAACAACTTCTTGGGAGGTTAAACGAGTATTAATAGATACTAAAATACCACCTGCTAAAGGCACAGCAAAATGGGCTTCTAGCATGGGTGGAGTATTGAAACAAAAGAAAGCGACGCGATCGCCTTTTTCAAGTCCAGCATGACGCAGTGCTGAGGCTAGACAATTTATCCGATTTGCAAATTCGCCGTAAGTGAAGCGTTTTTGATTATATATAATCGCAACTTTCTGACTATAGACTTTAGCATTGCGTTGAATAAAAGTTAGAGGTGTGAGAATACTGCGATCAACTGCTTGAGAGTACATAGCTAATGCTAACAGTGAATATTCACTGCATGAGCATACCATACAGTCATGCATTTCTTGTATTTACATACAATCCAGTACTTGGGTTTCATACTCGTGCTGCTTTGGAAGTTTACTACCGTTTGTTGTGCATTTGCTCAGCAAACTTCTGCCGTTGTTCTGGGTTCAAAACGTCTCGAATTGCAAGTGTATTGTCAAACTGAACATCAGCAAGTTCCTGCCTGAGTGTTCTGATTTGGTTATATTTATCGCGCACTTGGTCTTTGGATGCTGTCCCTGCCATGATAGCTTTCAATTCCTGCTGCGCTTGACGAATTGCCTGTCTTTTTTGGGCAATTTGGTCTTTGGATTGAGTACGAATCGTTTTAATTTGTTGCATCTGCTGAGGTGTCAGGTTTAAATCCTTCAACGATCCAGATTGACCAGGTTGCTGACGCTTTGTAGGTGTGGGGTTTTGAGCAACGACTTGAGGTAACAGTAAATTTGGCTTGGCAAGAGCGATACTACTACCAAGAGCAATCATTGTAGCTGCAATTATGAAAGTAGTACGATGGAGAAACATAAAACTTGTCTTCTGTAATTAGTAGGTGAATAGAACGTACTCACGACGCACACATGCGATCTGCCGCTATGCTGCAGCGAAGCTATCGCCTGTAAGGATGATTGGCTTTGCTCAATTGCGACTTCAAAGATTCAGTCTTGCTTTGTGCCTGAAAGGGTTGGGAATTTAATTTTCGTAGGTTGGGGAGGACAGTGCCCGAAGGGCAGTGGCTCCCCAACCTACAGTTAAAATTTTAACCCTTATTTATGGTGTGGTGTACTTAGTAATAATATCCCTGTTGACTTTTATATAGCCCGGCTCAATGTGGGTAAAGTGTGAACTTAACTGTAGATGGGCTTTAGGCAGTGCGTGGAAGGGAATTGATGGGTATAAATGGTGCTCTGCATGAAATGGCATATTCCACATAAAAAATCGCACAGGCAAGAGCGTCAGTGTTGTGCGTGTATTTGTGAGCAAATTAGCGTCAAGAGTGCAACCTGTATGTTCTGCCAGTAGAATAAAACGCAGAATCGGCTGACCCACTAAGAGCGGTAGTAGCCAATAAACGATAAACCAAGGCTGTCTGACTGCAATTGAGAGGATAAACCCAGCTGCATAAACAGCTAATTGCAATCGAGTGGAGCGAATCACTTCACCTCGTGCTGTTTCTGGTATAAATGGACAATCGTCAAGTTGACCGATCGCAGCGCGAAAATGCCCACGTATCTTTCCTTCCCACCAGGGTAAACCACTAATTATTAACAAATATTTACCCAGATTGCTCGGCTTAGGATCAGTGAGTTCCGGATCTTTGTCAGGAACGCGAGTGTAGAGGTGGTGCCACTTGTGGTAGTAACGGAAGAAGGTACTGTTGTAAAATGAGAGCAAGCCCGCACACCAAGCAACAGCATCATTCACAGAATTGTTAGTGAAGACGTTTCTGTGAACGCATTCGTGCATAGGTGCAAACATGGCAGCGATACTAAAGCCGTAAATTATCAGTGCAGGTATTGCTAGCGACCAATTGCCAAAGTTTGTTACCCACAGGTAGCCACTGCATCCGGTGACAGTTAGATGAAAAGCCAGTTGAACCAGCCCTTTGTAGTTAGAGCGCGTATTCAAAGCACTTAATTCTCGTACACTCAGAATCTGGCGGGGATTGTGGGGCTTATCGGCTGAGGAAGTCAATAATTCTGGTTGAGTCATTGCATCACTAGACATAATGATTATAATTAATCGTAATTAAACGTACGATACAATAAATTTTTATCAAGCGTTGGTAAATTGAACCCTCTCCGTGTCTTTAGACCGCAGAGGGGTAAGACACATCAAGTGAAATTTATTGCCCAAATTTTTGGAGTCGCTGTATAATCAAAGCTTGCCAAATAGCACGTTTCTCTCAAGAAATTTTTGCAACACAACAGTCGCAATGCCTGTTAGGTTTAGTCAATATGAAAATTATCATTGTCTAATTCATCTATTGCTTCATCTCGTTGCTTTCTAGCCTGATTTGCTATTTCATGAATATGGAGAGCACGAGCAACGCTTTCATAACAACGTTGAGTATCTTCATAACCTTGTTCAATCCAAGATTGAATATTATTGGGATCAAATCCTATTAAATCTTTTAGACCTTGAGGTTTTATAACTCTTCCTGGACGAATTTCTAAAACAGTGGTGTTTGGAAAAGCGTTTGAAAAAGTATTACGATCCCATAAACTGCCATCACTTAGATGATTGACAATAATATGGGTACAATTTGCTAATTCAAGCAATGGAGTGATGGGAGTATTGCCTTGGACATTTTTTACACCTCCTTGACCACCATCCGAATAGAAATAGTTCGTTTCGTTAACCGAAATCTGTTCAGCTTTAAATAACAGAGGAATAGCAGCTGAAGCAAGAATGGCTACGCGTTGTTGAGTTCGCTCCAGGGATTGAATATGTAAAAATTCAGAATGTTGAGTATTAATTAAGTTTACGGAAGCTATAATTGCAGAAAAGAAGTCATTTAAGCTACCTTGACTTTGATATACGGAAACATATAAAGGTAAACCTTTTTGAAGTGTTTCTAAGTCTAAATACTCGTCTAACAAATTATGGATACGACTTTCGTCCCCCAAACCTACATTTTCTGAAAATAGAGTCTGAAGATTAGCTACAGTTGATAATGCATCACTTGTTCCAGCTATTAGTGGAGCAATTTGATCAAGCAATATCTGACAAATGTATTTAATTATTTTTATTCTGTTAATCTTGATAGGACTATTAGCAGCAAGTGAGTTCCAAATTTCTTCTAAGTAGGTGGGCGCTAAAAAACACAACTAAATTAAGAAATGTAAATCGCTTAAAAGCTTATTTTTAAAAGGTTTTTGGCGCTTTACATAAGTTAACATAGTTCGGTTTAATCGTGCCTACTTACTTAAACGTGTTGATGCTTCCTGGAGATTGGGTGCTGCTGCTACAACTGCACCATTTAAAGCACCGATACTAGCACCAGCGACAGCATCAATTGAAATGTTCATGTCAGCTAGGTATTTAATCACGCCTACATGATATGCACCTCTAGCACCACCGCCAGATAAAACCAAGCCTACTCGATAAGGTTTAGTAGTCATTGTTGTGCTGTATTCGTTTTTTGTTTTCATATATCACATGAATGTCCTTCTGGCTGAAGCCAAAATCCCATACGACGGCGTTAAGCGTAGCTCTGCCGTAGGCAATCGCCTAATCTTAATACGCATCATTCATTCTTGACCCATAAGTTCAGTACAAGAATTAACTTCATACCTCTGCTTTTTCCAAATTTTCAGCGTAATTTCTAATTGACAAAACTAAGATTATCTTAAACTCTCACCGATGAGTACATATTCATTTGCGTTTATCGGTAGCATCGAACTTGCTTTTTTCATAAGGTAATATGAAAGCAATATTTGAGAGGGAGTGAATATGACTCCAGCATCTAATGGACAAGCAGTTATCATTCGTACAGAGCGTGGACTAACGATCGCAGGCACTCGGATCACGCTCTATGACCTCATGGACTTCATCACAGCTGGCTATCCACATTCGTTCATTCGTTATCAGTTCTCTGTTACCGACGAACAATTTAATGCAGCTATGTCCTATATTGAAGCAAATCGTGCTGAAGTAGAAACAGAGTATCAAACTGTTTTGAAAAAGGTAGAGGAAAATCAGAAGTATTGGGAAGAACGCAACCGTGAGCGTTTTGCCCGAATTGCAAAAATGCCACCGCCGCCCGGAATGGAAGTTGCTTGGGAAAAACTTCAAAAAGCGAAAGCCAGACTTGATTCTAAAGCATGATTTTTCTGATTGACCATAACCTTGAGAGGCAGTCTGTTATTCTCTTGGGCAACATCGCTAGTCAAGGTTGGCTTGATATAATCCCTATTCGCTTTGTTACTTTTGAGCAGGTAGCGTTACCAGTTGACAGTGATGATCGCCTTGTCTGGCGGTTTGCCCAACAGAACAAGATGATTTTACTGACTGCTAATCGAAATATGAAGGACGAAGACTCCTTAGAACAAGTGATGCGTGAAGAAAATTCACCGACTTCACTACCTGTACTTACGATTGGGAAGGTTGATCGCCTTTATGATCCTGACTATAGAGAACGCTGCGCCAACCGCAATACAGTTCAGTTAAGGATTGATCCTCCCTAGCCCTCCTTAAAAAGGAGGGAACTAAGCCCCCTTTTTAAGGGGGTTGGGGGATCTTAACAAAAGTAAACACCACTAACTGAACCGTATTGCCTTATACCCTTATACCCTTATACCCTTATACCCTTACACCCCTAGTTGTTGACTAAATTCTAAAATTCGACAATCACTGGTGCATGATCGCTGGGTTGAGGTAACTTTCTGGGAGCGACATCAATAGTGCAGCTTTTGGCACGCTCATACAAAGCAGGCGTAAGATAGTGATGGTCAATTCGCCAACCCAAATTACGGCGAAAAGATGCTGCTCGATAGTCCCACCAGGTGTAGTGTCCCCCTTCCGAGGTAAATTTGCGAAAAGCATCAGCAAATCCTAATAACAGGATATCTCGTAACGCTTGGCGCTCTGGTTCTGATGCCATGATGTGATTTTCGCTCTTTGCACTCTGATGAATATCTTTATCTTCCAGAGCAATGTTAAAATCTCCACACACACAAATAGCAGCTTGTGATAAAAGAAGCGATCGCAAATACTCCTGCAGCACTGTTAGCCAGCCCAGCTTGTATTCATACTTCTCGCTTCCCACTGCTGAACCATTGGGTACGTAAAGATTAACAATTCTTATACCATCTATTTTACCGGTAATTACCCGTTTTTGCTCATCCCAATCTGGTTGGATGTTTAATAAAGTCGGCGTAAAACCACAACTGACATCCTCTAGTGGTTGACGGCTGGCTATAGCAACACCGTTGTAAGCTTTTTGCCCTGATAGATAAAGGTTATATCCCAATTCCTCGAAAGGTGCACAGGGAAATTGTGCGTCTACAACTTTAATTTCTTGCATGCACAGGATATCAACGTCACTCACCCTCAGCCAATCAATGACGTGCCCTAAACGAGTGCGAATCGAGTTGACATTCCAAGTAGCAATTTTCATCTTAGTCAGTCGTCATTCTCCACGTGTTTGCGTCCTCTGATCACCCATCTCCTCCTCCTGCAACATTTTTAGAATTGATCCCGTTTCGGGGTTTTAGTACTTTTCGTTACAAAAATTTTAAGCCTTAATGAGCCCCAAGATAGATGAATCGTTATCTCAGCAAACAGTAATCTTATAGTATACTCCCGCTATAGGAAGAATGGCTAGTATGAAATTAGCCAACTACTATATCAGGGTAGGGTTAACCGATATTGCACTCGCGTGAGTCAGTCAGGTTAATCTAAGAAACAGATGATTAAGTACAAATGCTCTATCATCAGATATAGGTCCTAGTAATAGGACTGTCTTACTTGCTGAACCAAAACTACCTATGAAAATCGCTCAAGTAGCCCCCTTGTGGGAACGAGTTCCACCTCCAACATATGGAGGAATAGAGCTAGTGGTGAGTCGCTTGACAGATGAACTAGTGCGTCGTGGTCACGATGTCACTCTGTTCGCATCTGGCGATTCCCAAACATTGGCGAAGTTAGAAGCAGTTTATCCTCGTGCATTGCGCTTAGAACCGGAGGTCAAAGAATACGCAGCGTACGAAATGCTGGAACTGAGCCAGGTTTACCAGAGAGCACAGGAATTCGATATCATTCATTCCCACGTGGGGATAACGGCATTACCTTTGGCGAGTTTTGTACAAACATCCACTGTGCATACTGTGCACAGCAGTTTTACACCTGATAACACTAACATATACACCCACCATAAGCAGCAAGCATACGTCAGCATTAGTAACGCGCAACGCGAAATAAACCTGAACTACGTTAACACAGTCTACAACGGAATTAATCTAGAGGATTATCCTTTTGTTGCCCAACATCAAGAACCGCCATACTTGGCATTCTTAGGACGCTTCGCGCCAGAAAAGGGACCGCACCATGCGATCGCCATTGCGAAAAAAGCTGGCTGGCATCTAAAGATGGCAGGAAAGGTTGATACAGTAGACTCTAAGTTCTTTGAACAAGAGATTGCCCCACATATTGATGGAGAGCAAATTCAATACCTAAGTGAAATTAACCACGCCGCGAAAGTTGAACTGCTGGGTAATGCTGCGATCACTCTCTTCCCAATAGGCTGGCAAGAACCCTTTGGTTTGGTGATGGCTGAATCAATGGCAACTGGGACACCAGTTATTGCCATGAGTTTAGGTTCCGTACCAGAGGTTATTGCCCACGGTGTCTCAGGTTTCGTCTGTCAAAGTTACGATGAAATGGCGACAATGATTCCAGCTGCTTTGGAACTGAATCGTCAAACTTGTCGAGAACATGTAGAGAACAAGTTTAGCGTGAGCCAAATGGTTGATGGGTACGAGGCGGTGTATAGAAAAATCATACAAGGCCGCATTCATTCAAACGGTCGCATTCATGATGCAAAAATCAAAGTTTAATTAACGATTTTTTAAGCTGAGCGGCTTGCCGTGACTTGCCCCGAGCGAAGCCGAAGTGGCGTAGTCGAAGGGAGTCGAAGCTTGAACGCATCTACTACATCTATAAAATCAATTGCTTTTTAATAAGGAGGACAACGATATGAGTATGAGAACCAACGATTGCCCGTGTTGTGGCGGTTCCCTCCTACGTCATATTCGTCATGGTGAACTCTACTGGTTTTGCAAAACCTGCTGGCAAGAAGTGCCAGTATTAACCGTGAGTCAGATGCCGAACTTGGAAGGAAGAACTAAGGCATCTGTTGCTCAAACAGCAGTCAAAGCTTAGTGTCAGAAGAACAGTGAACAGTGAACAGTAAACAGTGAGTCCAGCGCTGCAGGCGGGTTTCCCGCCGTAGGCGACTGGCGAACCCGAAGGGTGAACAAGGGGTGGACGAGTCCGTTTCCTACTTGGTAACTGATAACTGATAACTGATAACTGGCAACTGCTATAACTTGTAACAACATTTTCTAGACGCTACGTATAACGCCTAGCTACAACTCGGGTTGACGCCCAGCAAGTCTCGTGAGAATTCAGTACTCAGGTAAGTCTACCATAACAACAGAACTTTTCAGTGAATAATCGGTTGTAAAAAGCTGAATATTAACTCTTTTTATCTGATAGCTACTTAGAAGAGGTATAACAGGTCAATATACCACCTGAAAAGACAATCGCAGCTAATACCAAAAACACTGTCCGTAATCCAACAAAGGTTTCTGCTACGCCTGTTAGTGCTAAGGGTAAGGAAAGAGCAATGTTAATGACGTTGTTTTGTAGACCAAAGACTTTCCCACGCATTTCTGGCGGGGTTTCTGTTTGGATAGCTGTCTGCATAGGAATACCCACCAACGCCCCAAAGACACCTAACAGTGTTATTAAAAGCAGGGCGAGCCATAATTGTTTAGTAAATATCGACAAACCGATAAGAGATGCTGCCATACCCATACATCCACACAGACTTAATTGAGTATAGGAGAAGCGCTGACCAAATAGACCTAAAACAGTTGCGCCAAGAGCAATACCAACACCTCCGGCTGCTAATAAAAAGCCAAATTGGGAAGCTTTTAAGTTAGGAATTAATTCTGCCATGCGAACGGCTAAAACGGTCAATGCTGCAAAGATTGAGAACAAAATTATCAGTTGGACAAGCGCATTGCGCAGGCGATAATTTTCTTTGAGATAACGGAAACCATCTTGCAAGTCAGCAAAAACGTGAGGAGATTCTTTTTCGCTTTGGTGAGGTTTTTCATGAGTGACAAGCAGCAATAAAACGAGTCCGGCGATCGCATAACTACAACCCACTACAAGTTCTTTGCCAAGTCCATGACTACCACCTAATTGCGACCACAGTTGATCTGCTATCCCTAACAATGGTTCCCCAACAGCAAACCCAACTATCACTGACGCCATCATTGTTGTTGTGTATAGTGAGTTGGCTGAAAGTAAATGCTGTTCTTTCACCACCAAAGGAATAGCCGCCTGTTCTGCTGGTGCAAAAAACTGCGTCAGCGTAGAAACCAAGAAAGTCACTCCCAAAAGAATAGCAAAACCTACTGGTAACATTCCCGCGACTGGTTCCCAATCATGAGTGAGCCACAGCATTGGTGGAATTGCCAAAACCAGTATACCGCGCCAAATATTTGTTGCTACTAGCACCACCTTTTTCGACCAGCGATCTACAAATACACCAGCCAGGGAACCAAAAAGGACTGCGGGAATGGTAAAAGCCATCATCAGTGTTGAAACCCAACCACTAATACTCTGCTCGCTTGTTTGAAACTGAGTATTAATAATGGCAATCATCAAAACCAGATACACTTTATCTGCCAGTTGACAAAAGACTTGACCACCCCAAAGAGCCAAAAAGTTAGCGTTTTTTAAGATCGGCAAAAATCCTTGCTCTTGTGTATCATCTGATGCTGCTTCTGGACTCGAACCAGAAGCCTCTGTTACATCTGTTATTTTTGCTACAATTGCTGTTGACTCTTGCGTGCTATGTTCTAAGTTATGATTTTTGCCATTTGTCTCACTACAATTCAGTTGATTTTCTGATTTGTGTTTGGTGACATCAGTTTTTGGGATTTCTGATGTACAATTTTTATGATTTCCAGAAACGTCTTTTGCCTGCTCGTGGAAGTTAACATGACTGGGTAAAGACCTTGGAATCTTTGGGTTATTGGCGATTTTAGGCATTGATGCCTTATTGTGTTTCCTAGCGTAACTTTGTGATAACGGCAGGATTTTTGGATCCAAATCAGACGGTTGCATCATAGTTGGCAGCAAAATAAGAATCTATTAAAGCAGCAGAGCGGATAGGGCGACCAATGTAATACTGAGTGTAGGAGCGCAAAATTTGCTCAACGGATAACCAGCTATCATTTTTAGTTACATCTTGGATGATCTCTGGTTGCGACAGATGCTGGAGTATAGCAAGCTCTGTTGCATTCAAGCGGCTTGATATAACTGGTATCTCCTGCCGATGAATAACTGTTTGGTAGTTAGCAGGCTTCTCTTTCACAGTAGCAGGAATGGCGGAAGAAGTTGAGGAACTGGCGTAATGAGGTAGGGAGGTAGAAAAATCTTGTTGTTTTCTTTTCTCCTCCTTCAGACGTTCCCAAGCACTCAGACAAATTGTTCCACCTGTTGGTATACTAAATCCTACTTGCCAAGTTGGATCTGTAAAATCTGGTATGATAGAGCGTCCAGTGATGCAACAGATTTGTACTTGGGGAGTTAATCCAGCCAAAGCTAAAAGGTGAAATATCCCATGAGCCAGATGTGCTAAAACATTTAATGTTTCTTTGTTAGGTAAAGCTTCTAAACGATTGAGATGTTCGTTGAGTAACTCGTAGAGTTCTTCTTGGGGTTGCTCGCTTAAAGCAACAGAGAGTACTATTTCTGCTAAATACTGGCTAGCACCCAACTTTCCTAAGTCTTTTGCAAGACCTGGATAAGATTTTATCGTTTGTGCTTGAGTGATTTTATCGAGCGATCGCCCTTTAGCAATCAGTAGCTCGTTTACCACAAACATTCCACTCCTACCACCTAGACTGGAGTTGTGTTTCCGTGAACCTGGGGCGACTGCTCGAATCAGACCAAACTCAGTAGTCAAAATTGTCACTAGTCTATCTGATTCTCCCAGAGCCTGAGCTTTAAGATTAATTCCAGTTGCTTTATACGTTTTACTCATTAGTCATTAGTCATTAGTTATTAGTCATGAGTCATGAGCTTAAGACAAAAGACAAAGAACAAATGACTACTCACTCTTGTCCAGCTTATGGCGCTGATGAAGCAAATCGATACTGCGAGAAGTGCCTAATCTGGTTGCACCCGCCATAATTAAGTCTAAAGCTTGGTCGATGGTGCGAATACCTCCTGAGGCTTTAATTCCAACTCTGTCTTGTGTGACTTCTTTCAAAAGTCGTACATCTTCTACTGTCACAGCGCCATTCCAACCAGTACTCGTTTTGAGAAATGCTGCTCCAGCATCCATACAGATTTCTGCTGCTAATCTTTTTTCTGCATCCGTCAGCAGGTTAGTTTCTAAAATCACCTTTACCGTTTGCCCAGTTTCTTCGCATATTTCGGCAATTTCCTGGTGTACGTTGTCAGTGTTGCCTGCTTTTAACCAGCCCAAATTTATCACCACATCTAACTCAGTTGCACCATTTTCCACTGCTTCTTGAGCTTCATACAGCTTCGTTGCAGAAGTTGTTGCCCCGGTAGGAAAGCCAATCACTGTACAAACTTTGGGCTTTTTACCGTGCAGAAGTTCTGCGGCTTGCTTCACATAAGTCGGGTAGACACAAACCGCCGCAAAATGAAATCTGTCTGCTTCTTCACACCATTGTTCAACCTGCTTTGAGGTAGCGGTTGGTATCAGCAGGGCGTGATCTATAAATGGCGCAATGTCAATGTCTGTATAATCTGCTGCCATCGCCTCTTTTGCTAATGATTAATTATTAACCTTTCTCAAAAAATTTCAAGCTATTTAGATA
>NZ_QMEB01000196.1 GCF_012912135.1 Brasilonema bromeliae SPC951
CAACGCACTGGCTCCCCTTACACCCCTATCCCCTTACACCCCTAGTTCTTGACAAGGGACTCGCATGGAAAGTGCGATATCACGAGTGAGTCTATCCGTGCATGGCGATACGCATGATTGCGTCTCTAGTTCTGCGCGATCGCGTAGCGTCAAGCCTCCGGCTTATCGCACTTACTACAGAAAAATCATTTGCATGCGATGCTACCACGCGATCGCCATGGCGGAGTGTTCCTTATTTCAACCGAAACTCATCAAACTTAATAACCTCCGAATCTGGCTTGCGTATATCAAAACGATAGCTACTCACTGTACCCGTACCCGTGTCAAAGATGCTGAAAACCGTGATGTCATTACTTGCAATGTAGGGCATTGGTTTACCATCTTCACCCAACAACGGGACAATTGTGGGCACCACAGGTTCTAAACCATATGGATCACCAAGTTCAGCATAATCCTCTTTATAGCCAACAGGCACTTCTCGCTTGTTGTCACCCCAAGCAGCACCGTAAGAATTACCAACATTAGAAGTTTCTAAAAAGTGCATTCCCGACTGACTACAAAAGCGGTTCCACAAATGAGAATGCCCGTAAAATACTAACTGTACACCAGCTGCTTCAACTAAAGGCACAACATCACGGATGAGGAAATCTGCATCTTTGGGGTACTCGTAACGGATAGCCTTGATGTTGCCATCAGCATCACGTTCAATGATTTGTACAGGATTTGTATATGCTGGGACTATGTTACCACCCAATGTATGGGGCGGATGATGCAACATCACCACTTTATACTTTGCTTGCTGAAATTCAGGACTATTGAGTTCTTGTGCTAGCCAATTGTACTGGGTACTCCCTTTGGCTATTGGTTCATAAATATGTTGCCCGTAACCCCAATTCTCTGGGGTATTGAAATCTTTTTCCCGTTCTCGATATCTACCTCTAGCCTCTGCATCCAAGTTAAAAGTCCGCCACATATTTGTCGCGTACAGTACGACCAAACGTACATCACCAAAGCTGACTGCGTAGTAAGTTTTTCCACCTTCCTGACTTTGTGGTAAAGTGAAAATCTCTTCGTAGGTATCAGTATTAAAAGAATTTTCTTTTAAAGATTCCTGTCCATAGAACTTAAGAGCAACTGTACGAGGAATCGTAGCATCAAATTCATCATCTAGACTTCCATGATCACGACGTCCCATAATCTCATGGTTACCAATGCAAGTAAACATCGGCGCGTATTGAATGATTTCGCCGCCTGAGTAGATTGTCTTGACTCCGTCGCTATTCATTTCATAGTTAGCACGACCTTGCAAACAGGGAAAGAAAGCACCGCCACGATGATCATCAAACCATTCTGAGGCGCGATCAGGAATATTAACCAAATCACCAGCGAACCAAACCGCATCGACTCGTCCAACAGTTTCAACCACTTTTTGCAAATTGGCTGCAACCATTGGTTTGATTTGATGGTCAGAAGTCAGTAGAATTTTGAGTGGTTTACCAGGACTAGGCTTGGGTGCAAGCGTAAACACCTTGCTACTGACACTTTCGCCATCTTCCCGCACACTCGTTACAAGGTAAGAAACTCGCGTGTCGGGAGTCAAGTCAGTGATTTGGGCCTCGTGTCGCCAAATATCACGTTGAACAGGATGTTGATAAACCTGTCCGTTTTGGGTTTGGTTTCCTAAGCGTGAATTTTGGTCTTCGCGTATGCGCTTAAGTTGGGTTGTTGTAGCAAGAGCAGTTTGTGCTAAATTTTCACCGTAGGTAACTATATGTCCATAACCAGCAAACTCAGTAAACCACACAATTTGCACTGAGGTTTCTGTTGGTAGTTGCACAAACGGATCGGTCAACAACTGGGGTGGTGATGTCATAATCTTTGCTCAGATAAACACATGCTTATCAGGTTAAGCCATAGTCGTGAAAGTTAGGTTAAGCGTTGAGTTTACAATCAAACCGCTTCTTCAACACGCTATTTATTTGCTATTAGAGCAGAAAAGTCAATATACGTCTGTAGTCTGATGTTATTGCGCATACCATAAATTTATAAATGGTATGGTTGATAAAAAACAGCGTCATGACAAGTGTGACCTAATTAGTTGGTAAACCATATGCGTGCAACATGCTAAAAGTAGCACATTCAAAAAACTGGCTTCAGCAAAGCCGTTATAGTAATCGGGGAAGTGCTTACTTGTTTGCACCGATGGTTAATTTTAACGTCATGGCAGAAGTTGGAGATACTCCCCCCTAGTATTAATTCCACTTGAATAGAAATACCAAGATAAACTCAACAACAATGACATTTTTCTGTCGGTGAATGGAGGAGAAATTTCTCCTGTGACTATGAAATAGCCGCAAAAAATGTTTTTGTGTTTAAGAAGCAGTTGGTTTAACTGCATCTGGTGGATAAAGATTATAACTTCAAGAGCAGCAAGTCACCTCAAAGAAAATTATTGTATCGGGAATAGTGTAAAAATCCTTGTTTTTATATTATCTGAGAAAGGAAACATTAGCCTATTTAGATGGTTTGATGGTTAATGCTTCCACAAATTTAATTGCAAGGCTTTTAAACTCGTCCAGAGAAAAACACTGCTTGTGTATCTACCTAACTCACATCTTGTCGCAATCAAATAGCATGACTTTTCGTCACTCAGTATTAAACAAAAAGTCCTATATTTAGCGATAAAAGCCAATAAAAATATGTAGCTAAATCGCTCATATTTTTATCTTCTACGGTTTTATACGGAGAAAAGCCAGAAATGAGCTAATATGAAACCATTACAAGTTTTTCTTGCAAATCAACACTATTGATGTGTAGATCCAAAAAAACTATGTGTCGTGCATCTAACTTGAGGATTTGACAGTACCTGCACCAAAGAGTTTCCCTGTGACTGAAATTTAAACATTAGGAAACTATGGGGTGTTTTTGAAATGGCTCTAAATTCACTTGATGGAATGAAAAATATCAGCATCAGTGCAAACACAAAGTTATGTAACACGGTTTGGCATCAAGCTCATACAAACTTAATTCTTGTCAAAAACTCTTACGTAAGGTATTTATGAATAGACAGCAATTTTTATCCAAATTACAGCGCTTCCAAGAACTTTTAGTCATGAGTTCAGTAGGCGCTCTACCCACAATTCTGTTAGGTCCAAAACTGCGTAATATACTCTACAGCAGTATTTTTGCTCGTATAGGTAAAGCAGTTTTTATTCAAGAGGGTGTTGAATTTATCAATACTTCTTGTATTGAAATAGGGAATGGGGTGTTTATTTTTAAAGGTGCTCGTATAGATGGACGAGGACACCAAAACAATAGAATATATTTGAACGATAAAGTAGCCATTGAGCGTAATGTTAGCATTGGGTGTTTGGAGGATTCATACATAGATATTGGACAAGAGACTTTCATTGGTCCTGGCGTTTGTATTGCTGGACCTGGAGATATCAAAATAGGTAAGCGGTGTTTGATTGCAGCAAATTCTGGAATATATGCAAATAATCATAATTTTGCAGACCCCAATGAGCCAATAAAATATCAAGGTATTACCCGCAAAGGAATTGTGATAGAGGATGACTGCTGGCTAGGACATGGTGTTGTAGTCTTAGACGGAGTCACCATCGGTCAGGGTAGTGTCATTGGTGCAGGAGCAGTTGTGACCAAAAATATTCCTCCGTTCTCAGTTGCTGTGGGAGTCCCGGCAAAAGTGATGAAAAGCCGCACTAATAAGCAATTGGTGAACACCAGAGACTAAAAAAGAGGAGGCTCAGCCTCCCAGCCCTTGTTCCCAGGCTCAACCTGGGAACGAGAAATCGAGGCTCTGCCTTATATTGACTGGAGTTTACATTAAGACACAATCAATGAGCGCTCTTGCCCAGACTTGTTTCCAAGTCTAAATGAAGCGGCATTGTTATCAATTGATGACAAAGTAGTTAAGATTTTGAAATTAAGATTTCATTAACTTAATAAAAATTTATAATTTGTCATATTAACATCGTAACTCTCATAGCAGAAAGCTCAAAAGATAGGATTTTCGCCTTAAGTAAGCTGTTTCCTGAAAATTCCTTTCCTCAGGCATTTACCCATTTACAACGGTTCCACCCAAAAACAGGGAGAAGCTACAGATACGAAAATATGGTATAACCTGTAGAATTTCTAACGTTACAATTTGAAAAAATTCATTACGTTAAATTCCATGAACTCTTCCACAAACCAGGTTTACCCTGTTATTTGGCATAACAACTCAGTCTCACTGATTGATCAAACCCGTTTACCTAACGAGTATGCGTTTGTAGAAATCCATCGCTGCTCAGATATGGCGCAGGCAATTAAAACTATGATTGTACGAGGTGCACCTGCAATTGGCGTGGCTGCGGCATATGGAATGTATCTTGGGGCACGGGAAATTGAAACTAGCGATCGCAATCAATTTTTGACCGAATTGGAAAAAGTAGCCCAACTGCTACGTACGACTCGTCCGACAGCAGTCAATTTATTTTGGGCAATTTCACGAATGCTGAAAATCGCCTACGAAACTCTTGGAACAGTAGAAGACATCAAACAAACCCTGCTGAATACAGCCCGATCTATAAACGCGGAAGATTTGCAAACCTGCTATGCGATTGGCGACAATGGCTTGAGAGTCTTGCCTCAAACTCCAGAGAAGCTGACAATTCTAACCCATTGTAACGCTGGAGCATTAGCAACCGCAGGTTATGGAACCGCTTTGGGTGTCGTGCGTTCTGCTTTCCGAGAAGGGCGTTTAGCGCGGGTGTTCGCTGACGAAACTCGTCCTCGCTTGCAAGGTGCAAAACTGACGACATGGGAATGTGTCCAAGAAGGCATCCCAGTTACGCTCATTACTGACAGTATGGCAGCTCACTGCATGAAGCAGGGTTTGATTGATCTTGTTGTTGTTGGTGCTGATAGAATTGCCGCTAACGGAGACGCCGCAAACAAAATTGGTACGTATAGTTTAGCACTCGTTGCTAAAGCACATAACATTCCTTTCTATGTTGCTGCACCCCTTTCCACCGTTGATTTTTCTTTATCCGACGGTAATGAAATTCCAATTGAGGAGCGTAATCCAGAGGAAATCTACCAAATTGGCGAGACAATTATTACACCAACTGGCGCAGAATTTTATAACCCAGCTTTTGATGTCACACCAGCCCAGTTGATTACAGCAATCATCACAGAGAATGGAGTATTTGCTCCTGGGGAGTTAGCAAAATCCCGGATCAAGCAATTTGCTTAAGTGCAATCGCCCTTAAGAGAACTTAAAACCAGAACTCAGAATAGGTATGACAAAGCTAAAACTGTGTTCCCTTGTAAATGTAATCATTCTGAGTTCTGCATTCTGCATTCTGACTCCTTTTACTTTTTTGTCCAAAGTCTATTGAAAACGACAGGAGATATTAGGAGGTATTGAAATCAATACCCAGCTTAATATCAATAACCAAGTCTTTGAGAACTGATATATAAACCCCCACGAATTAAGGTTTCTCGTCCCAAAGGTTCCACGACCTTCACCTCAACGATCAACTCTCCCAACTCCTGTTGTCCTCTGTGGTCTCTGCGCTTGTGCGGTTCACTTAAATAAATATTCTCCGGACGAATTCCCAAATCAAATCCTTGCCCCGGTGCAAGGCGTATTCTCTCTCGCATAGCATGAGGACAAGGTAACAGCTGACCACTCACATCAAAACCATGATTGGCTCTTAGAATATTCATCGGGGAATTTCCCAAGAAAGTTGCTACCATGCGGTTCGCTGATTGGGAGTAGATATTTTGGGGTTTGCCGATTTGTTGAATTCGCCCTTGTAACTAATAACTAAGGACTAATGACTAATTCCAAGCAGGGTGAGATAGTAAAGAAGCAATCACTCGCACTCCACGTAGTTGGTTGGACAAAGGTAGATGACCTCTCGGAGCGCTTAGATCCCAAGTAAACTCGTTAGGGTAGCGCGTCCAGTTATTGCCTTTTTTCCAACCAATTTTTTCCCAAAGATTCTCCCAGTTTTTACCCAGGCTCAACCAAATTTCTCTCTGTACGGTAAAGCCAAACTTTCCTTCTGAATGGATTAACCATAGGGTGTTGATGGTCTTGAGGTCAGTGGCTGGGAAATTTTCTATTTCAGTAAAATACAACCATTTTCTTTGCACTGCCCCTGGTCCTGCCAGTTCACACATTTTTTGTAGAGTCATGCGATCAGCTGCTTGAAAGTCGCAAGCTGCAAGTAATTGTTGCACAGAACTGTAATCAATGCCACACTCTGATGTCAGAGGTACGATCCCATTCGGGAAATAAGCTTGCAAAAATTCTTTTGCCTTGGATGAATCAGAATTATAAAGAACCTGGTATACTTTCCCATCCACCCAAGTTGCAGGATTTTTTTTACGTCCAAATAAAAATTCCATCAGGACATCCAAGCCTGTATCTCCCAGGTTAGCTAACTGTGGGATCACCTGCTGTTGGGTGTTAATAGACCCAGAGACCAACGGTTGGCGGAGGGAGTCGATGTTACTATGAGTGCCTGATACAATCAATGGGTCTGTCATGCTATTACTCGTGGAATGCAGTTAGTGAACAAGCTATTGGCTATCAGGTGTTGTGGACCGGCGTTGCACTGGTAGCGAAGAGTAGTTTACAGGAAATCGCAAAGAATGCCCACTCATTACTTTACTTTGGTTATCCGTTACTAAAGACTAAAGACGGTCTTCACGAATAAGTTCACAATTCATTTGGGTTTGCTATATATTCAAAGAGTATACTAATAAAGCGTGCAGGCTATAAGATAGCGAAGATTTGAAGAAATCTTACGCGCCTGTGCCCACGATGCAAACAGGGGAAAAAACTCTGCGCCTCATAAACTTTACACATCTATCAAAACAAGACACAGCAAAATCTACTAGCCTTACATACATGAGTCTCCCTCCTTTGAGTTCATACCCCAAAGGATACTATGTTGCAGCGTAGCCATCAGGAGTGTTTGATGTACGACAAAATTACCCCGCCCACAACAGGAGCAAAAATTACCTTCAAGAATGGAGAGCCAATTGTTCCTGACAACCCGATTATCCCCTTTATTCAAGGTGATGGCACGGGGATTGATATTTGGCCCGCGACAGTAAAAGTCCTTGATGCTGCGGTAGAAACGGCATACAAGGGCAAGCGGAAGATAAGTTGGTTTAAGATTTATGCCGGAGATGAGGCTTGTGATTTATACGGAACATATCAGTATTTACCCCAAGACACTCAGACGGCAATTAAAGAATATGGTGTTGCCATTAAAGGACCTTTGACAACTCCTGTCGGGGGTGGCATACGCTCCCTTAATGTAGCATTGCGGCAAATTTTTGACCTTTACGCCTGCGTGCGTCCTTGCCGCTACTATGCAGGTACACCCTCACCTCATAAAAATCCCGAAAAACTTGATGTCATTGTTTACCGGGAAAATACGGAAGATATTTATTTGGGGATAGAGTGGCGACAAGGTAATGAAATAGGCGATCGCCTAATTTCCATCCTCAACAACGAACTCATTCCCGCAACACCAGAACACGGTAACAAGAGAATTCCTCTAGACTCAGGCATTGGCATCAAACCCATCAGTAAAAAGGGTTCTCAGCGCTTGGTACGACGTGCCATCAAACACGCCTTGCAACTCCCCAAAAATAAGCAAATGGTGACTTTGGTGCACAAAGGCAACATCATGAAGTACACTGAAGGCGCTTTTCGCGATTGGGGTTACGAGTTGGCAACGACCGAGTTTCGCCATGAGACCATTACCGAAAGAGAATCTTGGATTTTGAGTAATAAGGAGAAGAACGCCAATATCTCCTTAGAAGAAAACGCCCGAATGATTGACCCTGGATTTAACGCCCTGACCACAGACAAGCAAGCTCAAATTGTCAAGGAAGTTGAAACAGTTCTTAACTCAATTTGGGAAACTCACGGTAACGGCAAGTGGAAAGATAAAATCATGGTCAATGACCGCATTGCCGACAGTATTTTCCAACAAATTCAAACTCGCCCGGATGAGTATTCCATTCTGGCAACAATGAACTTAAATGGTGATTACTTGTCTGATGCTGCGGCGGCTATTGTTGGCGGACTGGGTATGGGACCTGGGGCAAACATTGGCGATGAATGTGCCATTTTTGAAGCCACTCACGGTACAGCACCCAAACACGCAGGGTTAGACAAAATAAATCCTGGTTCAGTGATTTTATCCGGTGTAATGATGCTGGAGTATCTGGGTTGGCAAGAGGCGGCTGATTTGATTAAGAAAGGTTTAGGCGATGCCATTGCGAACAGTCAGGTTACTTACGACTTAGCAAGGTTGCTGGAACCTCCAGTTGAACCCTTAAAATGTTCTGAATTCGCTGAGGCAATCATTAAACATTTTAGCTAGTGCAAACTTACTAAAATTTTGCTTTCTAGCCTCCTCTCTATTAACGGGGAGGGGGTTTTCATAAGCTGGATTAGCGCCAGCATAACGCACCTTTTTCATCAAAACATAAACACACTCACTCGCAACTCAGAGAAAAAAAGTTATTTCTGACTTTTGAGAGCCTTTCTAAAATTTTGACGATAGGATTTATTTGTGGCAAACAAAGCTGGCCACAATAAAGCTAATTTTAGGCGATTGGGCAGACTTCGCTGGAAGTTAGTCCGGTTAAATCCATTAAAGAACTTCCAAGCACCACCTGCATAAACCACGACTAATCCAAATACGATTAATTCCATTCAGCACAACTCCACAAGCAATTGGTCACAATTTTAGCTAAGTTTTACCAACACCATAAT
The DNA here is from genome assembly GCF_012912135.1 of Brasilonema bromeliae SPC951. Taxonomy (GTDB): domain Bacteria; phylum Cyanobacteriota; class Cyanobacteriia; order Cyanobacteriales; family Nostocaceae; genus Brasilonema; species Brasilonema bromeliae. The sequence continues at coordinate 8,813 of NZ_QMEB01000196.1, forward strand.
GGAACTTTATAACGATATCGAAAACCAATGAGTCAGTCACAAGTGAGCAAAAGCAGAAACTGCTTGTGAATACTTTGACTGTCGCTTTTTTCGGCATCATACGTTAATTAATACATTTATATATCAAGTTTAGAGTAGCTTCGTGTATTATGACAATTCACTCGTCAGTTATTCAGAAATTGTCTCAAAAAATGTAAAAATCTACACTATAACGATTGCGTAGAGCATGGCTTGATTGAAATTTTCATTGTAGTATGTAGAGTGCGATACGCCTCTTGGCGTCTGCTTTCCCTTGCAATCGCTCGTTCCTCTAGCCCGCCTTCAATGGTTAGGATGGCTACAAACAAGAGTAGGGGAAACCTCTCAACGGAAGTATCCCCCTTGTCTGATGTGCTAAGTTTGCTTATTTATTGATCACTTTTTGGGTGAGATGAGCATCATCATGTTTCGCCCTTCTTTTTTGGGCATTTGCTGAACTTCACCAAATGCCTCTAAATCAGTCGCCATTTTCTTGAGCAATTGTTCTGCCATGTCGCTGTGTTGAATTTCGCGACCCCTAAACATCACAGTTGCTTTGACTTTATCCCCGTCTTTGAGAAAACGCTCTGCTTGCTTAACTCTTACATTATAGTCGTGTTCTTCAATCTTGTAACGCATCTTCACTTCTTTGACGTCAGCAGTGTGCTGCTTTTTGCGAGCTTCCCGTGCCTTCTTCTCTTGCTCAAACTTGTATTTCCCATAGTCCATAATCCGACAAACCGGTGGTTCAGCTTTGTCACTCAGCAGCACTAAATCAAGCTCTTTTTCCTCCGCTAGTTGTAATGCTTCTGATGGGGTCAGGATTCCTAACTGAGAACCATCGGTATCAATCACCCGAATTTTCGGGAAGCGAATTCGTTCGTTAATTTGGGGCAGGTCGCGATTTCTTTTTCTTTCAATCACTGACATGATTTGTGGGAGCTGTTTGTTAAGAAAGTGGCTTAGTTGTTTGTTGTATGCCTCAGAAGTAAAATACTAAAATCACTGAGGACTAGAAAATGAACTTATAGTTCTAGGGTAGCTAATTCCCTAGAGCAGTTTCATTGTCTTCGTTGTATCTGCCATTTTACTCATTTTGAAAGCACTTCTGTCTAATCGTTAATCTAAATTACACAATAGTAGCAATTTTTAATCATTGTAACAGTTTTTATAAAACCATTGACTTTATGGCTTTTAAGTGTAATTCCAAAAGGGCGGTTTAAGATAATACAGTATTCACATGAACAAATGTATCTTTATTTACTAGTATATATAATTTTCTCAGTATTAATTCTAAGCCAAAAAAGGTGGAAATGCACTTAGCCTAGAATATATTTAAAGACTATCTTCATTTTAGCCAAACTAGAGTCACAACTCTCCACAGATTTAGCACTAAGGAGTTGAGCTAACTTTGACAAAGTGGAATGAATAGTTTTTCTGTGCGATAAATTGGAGAAAACTGTGGACACCATTGTGCACTGGCAGCAACGGGTTGGCAATCAAAGAGACTGGGTTTGGAGAGGCTGGCAAACTCGCTACACATACATTCGTCCTGCTCAAAACAATCGCAAGACAACTCCCCTGATCTTGCTACACGGATTCGGTGCATCTATTGGTCATTGGCGACAGAATTTAGAGGTACTAGGCGAACACCATACTGTTTACGCTCTTGACATGTTAGGTTGGGGCGCTTCTGAAAAAGCTCCTGTAAATTACAGCGTACATCTTTGGGCAGAACAGATTTACGATTTTTGGAAAGCATTTATCTGTCAACCAGTTGTACTCGTAGGTAACTCTCTTGGTTCACTTGTTTGCTTGGCAGTCGCCGCTGCTCATCCTGAGATGGTGGAAGGTATCGTGATGATGAGTTTGCCTGATCCGTCATTGGAGCAAGAGGCGATTCCTCCCATTTTACGACCTATTGTCATGGGAATCAAAAATCTTGTTGCTTCGCCACTCTTACTTAAGCCTTTGTTCCAGGTTTTGCGCCGACCAAACATAGTACGTCGCTGGGCTAGTATTGCCTATGCCAACCCAGAGGCGATCACTGATGAACTGGTAGAAATTCTAGTTGGTCCTTCTCAGGATCGAGGTTCTGCCCGTGCCTTCACCGCCTTGTTGAAGGCGACCATTGGTATTAACTTTAGTCCTAGGGTTAAGACAGTACTGCCAACCTTACAAATTCCCATGCTTCTGATTTGGGGGCAAAAAGACCGATTTATTCCCCCTGCACTTGCTACTCAATTTGCTAATTTCAACGAAAAGTTGGAACTGCTTAATTTAGAAGATGTGGGACATTGTCCTCACGACGAACGTCCAGAACTGGTGAACCAGGCGATTTTAGATTGGATTGATAAATATAGCAATCCTAAATCCTGAGTCGCTACGGGCACGCCCTCGCATATGCCTACGGCACGCTACGCTTTGCGCTTACGCTTGCGTGCGCTTTGCGCAATAGATTTTATCCAAGGGAATCCAGACGTAACCGACCACGGGGGCGATAAGCCTCCGGCTTGACGCTGCGCGTCAAGCGAACTAAAACACAGTGTATCTCAATGAGTGAAGGAGTTATGGGGAAAAATCCCAAAGAGTCTACTATCATGAATTGCGTGAATGCCAGTCACTCACAAACACTGCAATTCCCAACACCGCCAATGCAAAAGCTCCCCACTTCACAGGTGGATTCATATCTAACCAATCTAACAAAGAAGGTATTGCTAGCTTGCTAAAGTCTCCCTCGACGTGGTCATAGCCTTCAACTGGTGCAAAAATATTGTTTGGTGCATTCTCTGATTTTGATTCTCCAGTGTGCTGCCCTGGAATACCAATAACCGACAACAATGAGTCTACTAAAGAAGGCGAGATTTTTTGTAGTACATCTAACACCCTACCCACATCTCCGACAATAAAATCGCGTATGGGGTGTTCCGCAGCATAAAGGATAGCATCGGCAACAAGCTCAGGCTGGTAATATGGTGGAATACCAGTAGGTTTAACTCCTAGCTTGGTGCCAACCTTGTTGTAATAAGGTGTGTTGATTGTTGCAGGCAATATTGATGTCACGCTTATGGGCAATTTTTCGTATTGCAACTCGACGCGCAAACTTTCTAAGAAACCTTCCAAACCATGCTTGGCAGCACAATAGGAACTTTGTAGCGGCAGACTCCGCCTACCCTGCATTGAGGATACATGAATTAACGCCCCACGTCCCTCACGTTTGAGATGAGGTAGTGCTACCATTGCACCGTATACCTGTCCCATCAAGTTAACTTGAACAATTCGTTCAAACTCCTGCGGCGTGATTTTCTCGAAAGGCGAAATGACACCTGTAGCAGCAACATGAACCCAACTATCCAACCGTCCATATTCTGCCACTGTTTGATCTGCGATCGCCTTTATCTGCTCAAACTCACTCACATCTGCAATTACATATCTAGCCTCACCACCATTGCCTCGAATTTCATCTACCAAGGACTTTAGCCCTTGTTCACTACGAGCAGCAACCACTACTTTTGCACCACGCATTGCAAACTTCAGTGCCGTTATCCGCCCAATACCACTGGAAGCTCCAACTACCGCAACAACTTGTTGATTAATTGGTTTTAATTGCATAATGTTTGTTTCATCTCTTCTGTTCTGTCTCCTTCCATGTATTAACTTTGATTAAGCATCCATACATCTTTCATAAGGCTTATAAAAAAAAATTGGCGTTGCTGAATTTGGGAATGAATTATGGTTGTAGCACGATGTTCAATTAATTTCCTGTAACCCTGTAGAACTTTCGGATGCAACGTCTCTACATTAATGGGAATTTGAAAATTCATATCTTGATTCAGCAACGCCAAAAAATTTGTATACAAAAGGAGAGTGATTAGTACAAGCGTGTACAAACATGTATATCAAGCAGTAATTGCAACAGGATACTACTACTTTTTATCGAGTGAAACCCGCATGATTTATAGGTGTAAAGTTATTTGCCTAAATTTTATAATATAAATAAGTCTTAAAAATTACACTTCAATTTTATGAAAATACTCTCATC
>NZ_QMEB01000197.1:0-8827 GCF_012912135.1 Brasilonema bromeliae SPC951
CCTAAATTGTCCCGTGAAGGGCGTGCCCCATACTTTCATATTTTACACTGGCTAGCTAATAATGATAAATGGTCTCTTCAACTAGACTTTGCAATTACAAGATACTTACAGCATAGAGCAAGTGTTGAACCATTACTTGACAAAGGTTTGATCCAGAATTTTATTGCTCGAAATCATGAAGATTTTTATGATGTTATACACTATGATTCATTAACTAAAATTTTAAGTATAGAAGACTCTAAATTTGTATTTTTTCTTAGAAATTTATCATGGCATGAATTTGCAGTAAAAGCAGGTTACTTATCTGTAAGCTTTACTGGTAGATATGATTTTGCCTTATCTTTCGCAGGTGCAAATAGAAATGTAGCTGAAGCCATTGCTAGAAAATTAACGGAAGCAGAAATTGCTGTTTTCTATGATCAGGATGAACAGCATCGAATTTTGGCAAATGATGTGGAAGAATATTTAAAACCAATTTATGACAGCCAAGCACAGTTTATCATAGCTTTACTCAGTAAAGATTATCCAACGCGTATTTGGACTAAGTTTGAATCCGAACAGTTTGAAACTCGTTTTAGTAAGAGTGAAGTGATTCCAATTTGGTATAGTGACTCTCTACCAGGAATGTTTGATAAAACTAATCGAGTTGGAGGACTGACTTATAATATTGATACTGATATGGAGTCTCAAGTTGACCATATAGTTAATACTTTAATTAAGAAGCTAGGAGAGACACGTAGAAAAATAACTGGTGCTCAATAATATCTTATTCAAGCAGTAATTATATAAATCTTAGTACTTTACTACTTTAATAAAAAACAGCAGGCGTAAGAAAAGATTTAAAACTGTGGATAAATACTTAATTTTTGATATAATATATGCACTTTTTAGTCAAGTCTCTGTTAAAAAGCATACAAATGAACTCCATCCCCATTTCTCCCAAAGTAATTATCAGCTACAGCCATGACTCACGAGAACATAAAGACCGGGTGTTACAGCTAGCTGACCAATTGCGGGAAGATGGGATTGATTGCAACATACACCAGTACTACGAATCAGATCCACCACCTCAAGGGTGGCCCCGTTGGGCGAACGACGAGATTGATGCAGCTAACTTTGTCCTGATAGTCTGTACCGAGTTATACAATCGACGCTTCAGGAGTCACGAGAATAAAACAATGGCTAAACCTTTTAAGTGGACATACAAGGGTAAAGTGTTGGCTATTTAATGGTTGGTTTATTTACGCCGTGCCGTACTAGCTTCGTCAAAATCAAATAGCAGTCCTAAATAATTTATAAAATTATCTCTTCTCTCTTTTGTTGGCGTTCTTGGCGACGCCTGTCGCCTAAGTCGGGAAAGCCTTCATTCGCGCTAGTTCGTCTATGTCCTGCGGACACGCTGCGCGCTTGGCGGTTGATAATTTTTCTAACTCAAATAGGATTGTTATATCAGGTTCGGTTAAACACTTATAATATCTGTAGGTTGGGTTGAGGAACGAAACCCAACACTTGATCCTTGTTCATGTTGGGTTTCACTGCCGTTCAACCCAACCTACATTGATAAATTGTATTATAAGTAATCACCCGAACTTGATATTACATATTAACTTTACGAATTAATACTACGCCTCAATCAGAGGATGATAGTCATCTGGGTTTGTAAAGCCTGCAATCCAGGCGGCTGCTTGATGGCAACTCCGCATGTAAGGGGGAACGCGTAGGATATGAGTGTGTCCTGTGGATGGACAAGTGACTTTCAAGACCATAAGTGGTTCGTCATCTTCAAAAGGAATGTAGACAAGTTGACGTTCTCCACCAGCGTCTTTATCGCGATCGCGAATTAACCCTCCCACTTGCTGCAAAAATGTTTCGTATCCCAGACGCTCAATCAGTACGCGGCGCAACTCAACATTTTCTACATTCAGGATATCCTGCCCCGTTATGGACTGGGATTCAAAGGCAATGCTATCACTCACCTGCACGCCTCGCCAACGCAAAACGAAACCATGCCCCGCAGGCAAACTGGTAATCCCACTTCCAGCCAACTCGATCCAATAAGTGATGTGCAGACCTTTGGGAAGGGTAGTCAGGTTCACACAGTCTCTAATATCTAAACTTTCACAACTGAGATTTTCAGGTAGATTGTAAAGTTCCGACGCCCCACTTAAATCCAGATGACCCAAAACGCGCATACCATCCCATGCGCGATGCTCAAGGATGAGTTTTCGAGCACGTTGGGCCGATACAGGCTCGTGGCTTTCGTTTGGGCGCTGCTTAACTGGTTTATTAGGCACGCGTCCATTCGACATCATCTTGAGCATTAGTCGGTTACCTCCACGTAAGCATCAGGGCGGTATTCACGTTGTCTCCAAACGCGGTAAAGCCCTTGGGGTAATTCAATCGCCCGATGTTCTTCATGAATCAATGTGGCACTTGGTTCTTTAACCTCTAGAAAAAGGTTACTACCATGCACCCACAACTGAACAGCATTAGATTGCTGAATGCGATGGCTGTGTCCTGTGACTTCACCATGAGCCAGAGTAGCACCTATACGCCTTTGAGCACCAACTGGTAAACTAGCAATTCGTCCGATCAGAACGTCGCCGTGTCTGTAGAGAACACCAGGTTGGTTAGCTTGGGAGTTGTTACGGTCGTTCAACATGTTCTGATCATAACAATACCTTTGCCAAAAATATCTCAAGTGTTGCTGCAAGCGAGAAATCTTTAGGGCGTTTTGAGTCTGCCGTTGTTCAAAGCAGCGGGCAAGGGAGGGCATACCAAGAATCCCACTGCTTTTTATTGAAGATAAGCATTGCGAAATCTTCTCACGCTGTGGGAGTGTCATCAATTACAGGTGTAGATTATTTATTACACCTGTTAATTATTTTGGTCGGCGAACGCTTTGAACTCAATGGCATCATGGCTGCAAAAGAGGCGCACGTCACTACTGTGGTTGAGCGATAACTCACGCAACCGTTGTTGATTATAAAGTCGAGCCTTGCGGTCTACCTCCATCAACCATTGGTAAGCACGCAGACCAGGCGTGCAGTCTGGTTTAGAGGTTCCGATTTCGTGCCGATAAAAGTAGGCATCGCCCGCATGTAAAAGCCAACCTTCTGGTGTCTCGATGGCAATGCCAGCATGACCGCGCGTGTGACCAGCAAGCGGGATGAGGAGAATTTCTGGTGGTAGTCCATCGAGGTCGCGCACTGCCTCGAAACCAAACCAAGGTTCGCCCTTTGCTGAATAATATTTCCACTGTTTTACTTCGTCCCACTGGCCAGGACGATAGCGTTGCGATGAGATAAAGCCGCGCCGTTCTTGCGCTGCCTCAATCTCAGGGAGCATTACATGCACGATCGCTTCTGGAAAATCTTCCAACCCACCTGCATGGTCGAAATCGAGGTGGGTAAGCACTATGTGGCGCACATCGCGCGCGCGAAAGCCAAGCTGCTCAATAGCTGCGATCGCCGTGTATTTTTGTTCAAACTTGATACGATTCAAATTCATGAAGAACGGGCTGAGTCTTGATAATGGCGCTTTGATATCGCGCTGACCGAAGCCCGTATCGATGAGAACAAGTCCCTGATTTGTCTCGACGAGCAAGCAGTGGCAGACGAGGCAGGCTGTTAGCCCGCGACTAAAACCGTCGAAAAGTGCCCCGCCAATCGGACACATGCAACCGCAATTAAGATGATGAATACGCATAAATGATTTCACGCTCGTATCAATCTCTCTTAAAAACGAAAAAGTATGGATAATCAACATACTTAGGGGTGAAAAGGGGTGAAAAAATTTCTGACTTGGATATGATCAGGATTTAATCGCTCTTGTGCACTTTTGCTGTCCTAGTCTAAAATCCAGTAATTGAGACTCGCTTTGAAAATTTGCCTATGCCCAAAGGCTGAATTTCTCACTTCAAGTAATGTACCCTTGATTCGTTGAAAAATTCATAAATTTTGGAATACAGTTAAGTGTCCAAGCAAGAACTACCTAAGTATTTTCCTATCGTGGATTTGTTTAATTAATTCACAGGGATAGGGAACAGGGAACAGGGAACAGGGAACAGGGAACAGGTTAAGAAGTGTTTTCATGTATCCGAGTGTACGCAGTTCATGATGGCTACTTAAGTGTTATTTGAGAATTTGGTATGAAACAAGTAGAAGCAGTCGTCGCGAATATTAACGACTTAAAAGATGGTGAAATGCAACAGGTGTGTGTCGGCGAGACAGAAGTTTTGCTGAGCCGATTGGATGGAAAGTTTTATGCCGTCGGTGCACACTGTAGTCATTATAAAGCACCACTGGCAGAGGGGGTGTTGAGTGGGCATTATGTTGTTTGCCCTTGGCACAATGCCTGTTTTGATGTGACAAATGGCGACCAAACAGAGCCTCCTGGCTTGGATTCTTTAGCGTGCTATACGGTACGCATTGAAGGTGAAAAGGTCATTGTCAGCGTACCAGAGAAAACAACAGGGTTGCGATCGCCCGAAATGGCACAATTCGACCCCAACGTTGATAAACGCACATTTGTTATTTTAGGAGCGGGGGCGGCTGGTTCTCATGCTGCAGAAGCTTTGCGAGTCGCTGGATATCAGGGGCGAATCGTCATGATTACTCAGGAAGACAAGTTGCCCTATGATCGCACTAAGCTTAGTAAAGACTACTTAATTGGTGACACATCAAGAGAGGAAATGCCGTTGCGCTCGCCAGATTTCTACAAAGAACACGCAATTGAAGTGCTGTTGAATAAGCGAGTTGAGCAGGTACAGACAACAACAGGTGCGATCGCCTTGAGTGATGGTGATTCGTTGACTTATGATGCCCTGTTGGTAGCAACAGGAGGAAAGCCACGCCAGCTCGATATTCCAGGTGCAGACTTGCAGAACATTTTCACATTACGTAGTTTTGATGATACCAATCGCACTTTGACACTCACCGAGCAAAAAAGACAGGTGGTGGTGATTGGTTCGAGTTTTATTGGTATGGAAATGGCTGCTGGACTGAGTCAGCGAGGCTCACAAGTAACCGTTGTTTCGCCCGATTCTGTACCTTTTGAGAAAATCTTGGGTGAGCAAATTGGCAAGCAATTTCAGCAGGTTCATGAGGAGAATGGCGTTTCCTTTAAATTGGGCAGGAAAGCGGTTCAATTTGAAGGTAGTAGTAAAGTAGAAGCCGTAATATTGGATAATGGCGATCGCTTAACAGCCGATATAGTCATTGTAGGAATTGGCGTACAGCCTGCAACACAGTTTCTTGAGGGTGTTAATTTGCATCCCAAAGATAAGAGTGTTGTTGTTGATGAATACCTGCGTGCAGCTGAGGGCATTTACGCCGCAGGCGATATTGCTCGTTATCCCGACTGGCGTACAGGAGAACCGATTCGCGTTGAACACTGGCGAGTTGCGGCAGAACAAGGGCGGATTGCAGCTCATAACATGGCAGGAAAACCAGTCAAATTTAAAGGACTTCCTATTTTCTGGACGATGCAATTCCAATTTCCCTTACGCTACGTTGGACATGCTGAAAGTTGGGATGAGATGATTGTGGATGGCGATCTGCAAAAACAGGAATTTATTGTTTGCTATGTGAAAAATAATCAAGTATTGGCAGTTGCAACCAGCCATAAGGATACCGAAACAGCGGCTATTTTTGAACTGATGCGCTCCAACCAAATGCCAACACTCGATGAATTACGCAGCGGTGCAGTTGATTTTGTTCAGAGACAGCGTCAAGTTAACGGTGATTTTCTACCCACAAAAAAAGAAAAGGGGACTGAGTTAGCAGATATTGTAGGTAATCAATGGTATTTTCTGAATTTCCAGCCTGGTAAACTTTAAGTAGGAATTCTCGGTCAAGATAGTCAACTGCCCCGTAATATGTCTGTTTATCTCGCTCATTCACGACGGGAACTGTAACTTCTTGGTCTGTTTTTCCCCATACATAGCCAATCGTGTCTCCCCACATCAAATGGCATTCATCAAGCAACAATACTCTCAACTTTCCTGTTTCGATTTCCTCTCGGTGGTTTGCCAGCAATGTTCCAATCTCTTTTTTTTTGCCGCAACAGCATCCGGGTCAGCTTTGGGATTCGACTTTGTAGTTTTCTTCCAGCTAATTCCTGCTGCATCGAACAGGTCGTAGTAACTTTGCTTTGACTCATAAACTACCTCATACTCAAAAGCGAGTTTATACTCCAGTTCCCCAAGCTCCCAGCAATCCTTTGTTTGTAGCCAACTCAACACCTCTTCTCGTTGTTCCCTACTCAAGTAACTCTTTCTTCCCCTATGGTTCAGCCGCAGTCCATCTATTCCATCTTGCTCATAGGCTTGTTTCCAACCTGTTATCGAACCCAGCGACACATCTAGAATTGTTTGAATTTCTTCATATAAGTACCCTTGATAAACCAGCTTGACTGCTAGCGCTTTCCTTACCTCACGAGCATTTGGACGCAGAGCAATAAATTCTTGCAGAACGGACTTCGCATCAAGGACGGCTCCTTCAGCCAACATTGCAGTTGCTACTTCCTGTGGGAGTCTTGCGGTTTGTAGATGCTGATTTATCATTATCTGCTCTTACACTTGTACACCTGTGCGTATTCTCTCGTACTCTTTTTCAAAAATCAAATAGGAATCCTATATAAAGTAGTTTGCTAGAATTCAAACTAACCATATGACTATGAAATTTGCATGAAATTTTTAGATGATTTTAGATAAAAAACTTACTTTTTTAGAAAGAAGCAACTACTAGAACAAATTCCTGGATTTGACTATCTTGATAGTGAATCCAGTCTGGTTGAGCTATTAGCTTGAGTTTTCAAGAAATACCAGGGTATAGTTCGGTATTTTTGGATATTTCAATAATTAATAAAGAGCCATTCTCATTTTCAAAACAATAAAAGTAATCATTATCATTTTCTCTAAAAAGAATAGCCACTAATTTTGCTTGACTCAAAGTTAAACTCTTAATATAAACTGAAGATTAAATGGGTAATTTTTATAAAAGAATACCCGATCTGCTTTCAACCACCTCGACCTACCCAGACAGTTAAGGTCGAGGATTGCGAAGAGTCAAACTCTGTAAGGAGACCGCTCCTAAAGTTACCACGCTTGTGACGGATGATTTCAACCCCTATTCTTTGCTGTAAGCGAGAAAGACAATCATGTCAAAGCCACATTCAAAACATTCGGGCTGTTGCGAGCATGACCACGACCACAGCCAGACCAATCACAGCCACGATGATCACGACCACGAACACGACCACGATCATGGTCACGGCGACGGAGATTTTAACCTCAAGTCGGAATTGACTACTGTTGTTTTGGTTGTTATTTTATTTATCCTCGGTTCAATTTTTGAAAAACAGTTACACAATACACCTTACTCGGTTGGTGAATATCTGGTTTTCATCCCAGCCTATCTTTTAAGTGGCTGGAATGTTTTGACTAGCGCTGGACGCAATATTCTCCGAGGCAGAGTGTTTGATGAGAATTTCTTGATGACTGTAGCGACCTTAGGCGCTTTAGCCATCCATCAACTACCCGAAGCTGTAGGGGTAATGTTGTTTTTCAAAGTCGGCGAATTATTCCAAGAACTTGCGGTCAGTCGTTCTAAGAAATCTATCAAATCTGTTTTAGACGTTCGCCCTGACTTCGCCAACTTGAAGACGACGAATGGCTCTGTTAAAAAAGTATCGCCAGTTGAAGTAGCCATAGGGGATACCATTGTTGTCAAGCCAGGGGAAAAGATTCCCTTAGACGGTGATATTGTGGAGGGTGGTTCTCAGGTTGATACCTCTGCACTAACTGGAGAATCAGTCCCAAGAACTATGAAAGCTGGAGAACCAGTTTTGGCAGGGATGATTAACAAAACGGGAGTTCTCTCCATCAAAGTCACCAAACTATTTGGTGAGTCTTCCATATCTAAGATATTAGATTTGGTGCAGAATGCCAGCAGTAAAAAAGCTGAATCTGAGAAATTGATTACCAAGTTTGCCAGATACTACACGCCAGTTGTCGTTTTTGGCTCATTGGCAGTTGCCCTACTTCCCCCCTTATTTATTCCTGGTGCAACTTCTGCCCAATGGGTTTACCGCGCCCTCGTCCTGTTGGTAATTTCCTGCCCCTGTGGACTGGTAATTAGTATCCCACTTGGCTACTTTGGAGGTGTTGGGGGTGCTGCCAAACGAGGGATTTTAGTTAAAGGCTCTACTTATTTAGATACACTCACAGCAGTCAAAACGGTAGTCTTTGACAAGACAGGAACTCTGACAAAGGGTGTATTTAAAGTGGCACAGATTGTGCCGAAAAATGGTTTCACCCAAGAAGAGCTACTCCGACTTGCAGCAGAAGTAGAGTCACAATCCAACCATCCCATAGCTCAGTCTATCCGGGATGCCTATGGTCAAGAAATTGACCCATCCTTAATTGAAGCTTACGAAGAAATTGCAGGTCATGGAATCCGAGCTTTGGTAGAAAATCGGTTGGTGATTGCGGGAAATGACCGCTTATTGCATCGGGAAAACATCGTTCATGATGTCTGTAACGTTGAGGGTACAGTCGTTCATCTAGCGGTAGATAAGCGTTACGCTGGGTACATTATAATTGCTGATGAACTCAAGGACGACGCGATACAGGCGATTCAAGCCTTGAAGAAATTGGGGATTGAAACCATCATGTTAACGGGAGATAGTCAAGCTGTAGCCGAGAGGGTGGCGCAAAATCTGGGGTTAGATTCCTACGAAGCTCAGTTATTACCAGAAGACAAGGTGAGTGCAATTGAGAAAATCTTGAGCCGCTCTGGAAAAGATAATAAAGTTGTCTTTGTAG
>NZ_QMEB01000197.1:8837-12842 GCF_012912135.1 Brasilonema bromeliae SPC951
CCAGTTATTGCTAGAGCCGACGTGGGCATGGCGATGGGTGGGTTAGGTTCTGATGCTGCGATAGAAACTGCGGATGTGGTGCTGATGACGGATGCACCCTCAAAGGTGGCGGAAGCAATACAAGTTGGCAGAAAGACTCATCAAATTGTTTGGCAGAATATCATTCTTGCTTTGGTAGTCAAAGGCGTGTTTATCGCTTTAGGAATTTTCGGTTTAGCAACGATGTGGGAGGCGGTTTTTGCGGATGTGGGCGTAGCGCTACTGGCTATTTTTAATGCTACCAGAGTCCTGAGATAGGAGGTTGATACTCATGACTCGACGCGCCCTGCTGTTAGTGAACCGTCACGCTCGAAGAGGACAGCATAGTTTACCCCAGGCAGTAAAACAACTACGAGAGCTAGGTTTTGACCTGATTGAAGAGGACACCGAGAAACCGAATCACCTGAGAGAGATGATTCATCGTCACCGCAATCAAGTTGACTTGGTGATTATTGGGGGAGGGGATGGAACACTGAATGCTGCTGTGGATGCACTGGTAGAAACTCAACTTCCTTTGGGGATCTTACCACTGGGAACCGCCAACGATCTCGCCCGCACTTTGGGGATTCCTCCAACTCTACCCGACGCCTGTCAGACTATTGCAAAGGGTGAATTACAGCGCATTGACCTCGGTTGGGTGAATGGAAAGCACTTTTTCAATGTTGCCAGTTTGGGGTTGAGTGTCCAAATTACGGAGCGGCTCAATCAAGAGCTGAAGCGCCGTTGGGGAGTGCTAGCCTATGCAGCTACAGCTTTAGGAGTGATTTGGCAAGCCCGACTCTTTCGAGCGGACATCCGTCTCGACGGCGAATTAATTAGAGTTAAAACTGTGCAAATTGCTGTAGGAAATGGTCGATACTACGGTGGCGGCATGATAATTTGTGAGAATGCAGCGATCAATGACCAAAAACTGCATCTGTCCAGTATAAATGTCCGTCACTGGTGGCAGATCGTTGCCTTACTGCCAGCAATGAAACAGGGGCGACATAAAGCGTGGTCGGGTATCCACACTGACAAATGTCAAGAAATTGAAGTCTACACTTACCGACTGCACGCTATCAACACGGATGGTGAATTAACTACCAACACACCTGCTAAATTCCGTCTGATCCCCAAAGCTTTATCAGTGCTGATACCCAGAAAATATTCTTAAGGATGTCTCAATGATTATGCAGATCCCTAGAGGCTTTACATGCCCTCAATGAGTTAACGCAGTAGCGTCAGGTAAAGTTTTTGAATCGATATTTTCAAAAAGAGATTAGGAACGAGGTAACGTAAAGTGACTATTGCTCCGAAGTTTGAACACAATCATCAAAGCGACACAACAGCTGTGTTAAGTACCCAAAAGGTACGGCGACTTTGGATTGTCTTGGGACTGCGGAGTAGCCTTTTGCTGATGGAACTGGCTGCTGGGTTCTGGACTCGCAGCCTTTCACTGTTAGCGATCTCCGGGCATATGCTCTCGGATATCTTTACTCTGGGATTAGCGCTCTTTGCAGCAAAGCTGTCCCAGCGTCCAGCTGTGGGTCAGGCGACCTTCGGCTATCGACGGGCAGAAATTTTGGTGGCGCTGCTGAATGGATTGACCCTAATCGCGATCGCTACCCTAATTGCCTGGAAAGCAGTTGGTCGATTCCAATCCCCAGAGCCATTATCAGGTTTACCCACGTTGATTGTGGCGGCACTGGGCTTGGCGGTTAACAGCTTGCTCATCAGCTTGCTGTACTTTGAAAGTCACCATGACCTGAATTTGCGAGGTGCTTTCCTTCATGTGGTAGCCGACGCCGCTGGCTTTTTGGGCGTGATTTTGGCTGCTAGTATGGTTTATTGGTTGAATTGGCTGTGGGCAGACCCAGTCGCCAGTTTGTTCGTGGCAAGCCTAATGAGCCTCAGTGCTTTCCCCCTCGTTTGGGATAGCTTAAGGGTGCTGATGGAACTTGCGCCCCAATCTACTGACGTAGCTCTTGTTGAAGCTGCCCTAAGTTCCTTTGCAGGTGTCCGACAAGTAGAAATGCTGCATATCTGGACGATTACGTCTGGACAAGTAGCTTTGTGCGCCCATCTTGTCGTAGAATCTATGAGCGCCTTTGAGCGGGATAAGTTATTAGAGCAGTTGCAAACCCGCTTAACTCAAGAATTTAAGGTTTGCGAGTCTACTCTACAGATGACAGCCCTCAATGAAGGCGATTCTGCTCCTTTCACGCTACGCGATCGCACTGACTACTAACAAATCTTTGCTAGAGATGAATTGCCAGGGACAGGGATTATCAAAGCAACAAAACTAAAAATCACTGACTCATGAACACGTATCTTAACAAACATAAAGGGGGTACTCCTGGCTAGCAAGCTCCTAAATGTGTTGGCTTACACCTTGATTCCGGTAGCAGCCGCTACCGTGGGTGGAGGGATCGCTGCGTGGCGAACGCCGGGACCGAAGCTAAAAAGCGTTGTCCAGCATTTTGCAGCAGGCGTGGTGTTTGCCGCCGCTGCTGGTGAGTTGTTGCCAGACTTAGTTCATGAAAAGTCGCTACCTGCAACTATTATTGGCGGCGCATTTGGAGTAGCTGTAATGCTTGCCGTGAAACAATTGGTCAAGAAAGCCTCTGGATCCATCAGTCTAATTGCAACGGTGGGCGTGGATGTGCTCATTGACGGTCTGATAATTGGTATTGGGTTCGCTGCGGGAGCCAAAGAGGGGATACTGCTGACGATTGCCCTAACAATTGAAATTTTGTTCCTCAGTTTGTCCGTATCGACGACGCTCAGCCAAGCCAATGCATCGCGTACTCGGGTAATGATAACGACCTTGGGGATTGCCTTGCTGCTCCCACTAGGCGCAGTGATAGGCTCAGCCTTGCTTGGGGGACTTTCAGGTTTCTCTTTGGCGACGTTCCTCGCGTTCGGATTAGTAGCACTGCTGTACTTGGTAACAGAGGAACTACTTGTCGAGGCACATGAAATACCCGATACTCCGTTGACCGTGGCAATATTCTTTGTGGGTTTCTTGGTGTTAATCGTAATTGAGGAGATGCTGCAATAGTTTGACGAAGCGTACCTTACTATCCGAACGTTTTAAGTTAACTTTGGTTACCCATTGGTAACAAATGCTCCCTCCATTGCAGGAGTTCGGGACGTTCTACCAATGCCTTAAGATATATCCCAAGGCTCCCATTCAAATCTCTTGGCAGTGTGTGACCACAGCTAGGACATTTGAATTTTTTGTTTCCACCCAATTTGGTGTGAATATGTCCACACTTTGTACAGGTAATTGAAGTGTAAGCTTCTGACACTTCAATTACCTGTGTGTTCCATTCTTGTGCTTTAAACTTTAGATATTCCTTGAATCTATAATGCGACCAACTGAGCATTGCTCTTACTGACTTTGATCTGAGCTTTATAGACTTTTTCACTACCCTTACGGGTTCGCCAGTCGCTTTATGCCGGGGAACCCGTCCACCGCGCTGGCTCACCATTTCTGATGTTTCAAAGCTAGGTAGTAAAATCACATCAAATTGAGAGCAGATATAATGAGCAACTTGCTTATGTGCTTCATCTACAATATTACGAATGCGTTCTCTCATTCTTCTATAGGACTCCTATTTGATTTTTGAAAAAACTCCGTACATCCTAAGAGTGGGAAAATCAAAGGTGGTGTGTCGAATGAACCACTCAAACATCCACTTCAAAAGCGAAAAAGAAGGAATCAAGGCACAGAAACGTCGAACCCATGTTTTGGCTTGCAACCAAATATCCTCAATAGGATTTTGTTCTGGGCAATTGGGAGCAAAGCGAACGCAGTGTATTTTCCATTGATCGGTTGGCAAACCTTGATTCACCTCGCTCAAGAAACCTCGAACCTCCTTGGAACGGTGATAACTCGCACCATCCCAAAAAATTAGCAATCGCTGATTAGGGGACTGAGTTAGCAGATATTGTAGGTAATCAATGGTATTTTCTGAATTTCCA
>NZ_QMEB01000001.1:0-23549 GCF_012912135.1 Brasilonema bromeliae SPC951
ATTATTAATTCACAAACAAACACCGGATTCAATTTTTTGATAATTAAATTTACATGAATATCTTCGATTTTGCTCATTAACAATTTTAAGGAGAAAGTCAGTTGTTAACATCTACTTTACTAGCAGCCACTTTCGCTACAACACCCTTGCAATGGTCTCCTGTAGTTGGAATCATTATGATCCTGAGCAACATTGCTGCCATTGCCTTCGGCAAATCTACCATTAAGTATCAAAGCGTTGGTCCAGAACTACCTTCACCCAACTTGTTTGGTGGTTTGGGTTTACCTGCACTTTTGGCAACTACTGCCTTTGGTCATGTTATAGGTACTGGTATTATTTTAGGGCTACATAATCTTGGTAGGCTCTAGATTGTTGCCGAACTTGGAATTCGCTTGATTGTTTTTTTGCTACATAAAAGAGCCAGATAAGATAACTACCTGGCTCTTTCATGCTTATTGGCTTCGCTTGCTTCTATCCTGCTTTGAGGATCGAGACCTTGCATTTGACGGATACCATTAATGTAGGCTAGGCAATCACAGCCATCTTAAGCCAAATCTCGGTAGACTGATAGTTCATCTACTCTCATTTCAAAAGGCATTCCTTGACTTTTGGGAGGACAGACGCGAATTTTTGCACTGCTGACTATTTGCTGTAGCAATGCAGCCATCGTTACCAGTTTCTGTAACACACGCCAATTTGTCACTTGATCTGGACATTCAATGACTAAAGTCAAAGTACTCACGTCGGTGGTGACGTACCACCGACAATTAGACAATAAATCTTGGATGTTGCGATCGCACCCTTCATAGAAGTATCTGCTGATAGAATATTCAAGTTGCTGTCGCAGCATAATATCCGCTGATGTCAGTTGGACAGGGTGTGAATCTTCTTCGTGAAAAAAATGCTTCCTCTTCATCTCCTTGTCTCTCAATTCCTCTCACTATTTTTCAATGACCATTGCATACATAAAGTACGTCTTTATTTCTAAAAATTCTTGATTTTCGTCATCATAGAAAGCACCAATACCACTACACTGAATATTCCAATAGCTGTTGAATAGATACATACTTTGTCCTAAAAAACTAGCAAATTGGATTACAGTTAGATAGTTTTTGTAGTTGGAAATAAAAAATAAAATGACAGCACTATCTCTAGCAAAAGCTTGATTCAGACACAAGTCAGTGACCTTGTGACTAAAATCACCTGCTTTTTCCAAACGCTTTCGTTAATATAAACCAGGCAATATTCCTTTCATTCAGTGAAGAACCGAATAAATCTCTATCTCCTCAAATTTCTCTGTTGGTATTGATTTTTCTACTGAGTGTAAGATATTCCAGAAAATTTTTGCAGAGATAACTTTTTTCTGAAAACGCCTGATTTCACGTCTGTTCCAAACAGTTTGGTAAAATCTTCCCTGGTATAAGTCAAATTGCGGATACTCTAGTTGTTTTTGCAAACTCGGAGTACAGTTGCTTTATAGCCATCTTCAATCAATTGATGAGCTTCAAAATAATCTGTTCTAAGAACGAAAGGCACTTTCAGCCTTAAACGTCTGACTTTCTTGTCTTGAAATTCATAAGAGATGGCATAAGCAGTCAGAACTCTTTATTCTCAATGCCTAAATCGCCATTGAGAGCGAGTTTATCAACATCAAAATAATTGTAAGTCTCTATTGTGTAGATAAGTTGAAGCGGCAATAGCACCTAGATGATCTCCGTTATCTAAAAAGGAATACCTCACACTCCTTCATTTCTATTCCCAACTAGATTTATAATAAACGCAAAGAATTAAAAAAATGAATCCAATGATACGATTATTATATCAATTTTCAATCTGCAAACCAGAATCAAGAAATTCATGAATGAGTAGTAGCAGTTAGTCGCAAATAGTAGATGATAAAAACCATCTACTATTGCCTATAAACCTATAAAATGTCAAGATGAGCAGTAGTATTAATTCATCGCTAATAAAACCTATCTTGATAATTATTTTCAAAAAATCTAGACCGAGTTAACTAGATAAATGAATAGAATGATTGACATTGATTGCTGAGGAAAACATTTTGCAATAGTTACAAACTATCTCTATAGATGGAAGGTGAGGATATTCCTAAGGTAGAAGTTTTAACCAATCACAGTAGTTATCTTTTCATCATAAGCAATAGAGACCTCAAATAAATATCATGTACAATCACAAACGATTAATGAAAAAATTTGTTGGCGGTTTTGTAGGAGTTGCTGGTATAAGTACCTTCATTGTTTTTCCAGGAATGGTACAAGCCAATATCAACTCTAGTTCTTCTAACAGTTCTAATGAGTCTCTTGTTTCCCAAAATACGCAACAGACAACGAGTCCTTCTGGTAGTACTACGTCTTCTCCTCGTACCACAACTCCTAATGGTTCGCTCACTGCTTTAGATAAGGAATTTATGACTAAGGCGGCGCAAAGTGACCAAACAGAGATCCAGACAAGTCAACTGGCGCTCAAGCGGTCTCAAAACAAAGAGGTGAAAGATTTTGCACAGCGCATGATTAAAGAACATACAGATTCGAGCCAACAACTGAAGCAGATAGCTAAGAAAAAGAGTTTTACACTACCAAAAGATATTGGTCAGGAAAACAAAGCTTTATTGACGAAATTGACCAAGCTAAATGGTACAAATTTTGACCAAGCATATATGCAAGGGCAGGTTCAAGCTCATACCAAAACTTTGGCTAATTACCAAAATTACCTCAGCCAGGGACAAGACCCAGATTTGAGTGCGTTTGCAAATAAGATTGCTCCAATCGTTGCTGATCACCAACAAATGGCACAGAATATGGCAGGAGGATCGGGAACTTCTAGCTCAGGAACTTCTGGCTCAGGAACTTCTGGTACAACCACTCCTGGCTCAGGAACTTCTGGTTCAGGAACTTCTGGTTCAGGAACGAATGGTACAACTACTCCTAGCCGAGGAACTTCTGGCTCAGGACGTTAATCAGCAATAAGCATATGGTGGGTACTGTCTATCTCATGATGAATGGGTAGACAGTACCTACTGATTTACCTTGCCAAGGTTTTATGATCAAAAACCTTACTTCTTTCAAGCAACAATATGAAAAATATGCCAATGTTTCTCTTCTCCTATAGCTGTTTTTCCAGGATGCTCTTCTTCCTGTAACATTTCTATTTCAAAACGTTGCAGTAACGTTTCTACTTGCTGACGTGTATGAGAATTCTTGGAAGTATAAATTGCCCAAGAATCACGCCTCCCAAACAATTGTCCACAGAAACGACCACCAGAACGTAATGATGAAATAATTTTCTCCCATAAGCTAGGGAAAGACTCCGGTGGACAAAATGGTAGTGAAAAGCTGGCGTTTACTAAATCTACTGATTCTGGTAGCATTACATCTTGAAAAAGAACAACGCGGGTTTCTAAAAATTGACGATTAATATCTGGACGTTCTAGTAAACGCGCGATCGCTTCAGCTTCACCATCAAGAGCCAAGACTCGCCAACCTCCACGTCATAGTTCTACTGTATCTCGCCCTTCGCCGCAGCCCAAATCAACTGCAAACCGTGATTGTTGGACAGGTGTTTCTTGTTGGTTAAGACTTTCAGCGTCAAAACGTGCTAAAGCTTCAAGTAAGGTATCCCGTGGTGGACGACCTATAACAGCGTTATAATATGCAGACCAATCGCGCTCAAAAACTTTACTTTCAGCCTTGTAATTATTTAAATCTGACATAGTATATACAAGTTTGGAATTTGAACCACTAACCCATAAAAATAGAAGTAGATGTTATCTAGAAATCATCTGCTCTTTGATTGAAACAATACTATAGCAATCTTAAGTGATTTGTAAAACTCTTCTCTCTGTTTCTTGGCGTCCAAAGCGGCTGTAGTTTGCATGCACGAAAGGGAACCGGAGTAATACCGTTTCACTTTAAGGTTGATACAAATAGATAGCACCCGAGCAGGGGGAAAGAATTAGAGACCAATCATTTGTATCAGGCCCGATCGTGAAATCGTATAACTCACTGGCTCCCCAAGGGTTGAGTTTAAACGTGTAAAAAACAGAAGTTGGCAAGCTTAAGCAGTGATTAAGATCACAGATACGAGAATTGCCGTTAACTAATGATTTTCTAGGAACCTAAAAAGCTTTGTCCTCTTTCCACTCAATCTTGATAACAATTCATATGTTATATAGGTTATCAAGTTACTAGTAATTTTACTGAAGACAAGATTTTTTTGAGAAGGCTAATATGAACATGATAGTTGAAGTTGCAAGAGACAGTAGCTGGCTTTCTCCTGCAACCTCAATATCTGGAGCAATCAAATTCTCAGTTTGATTTTGGATGTGAGATGAGCAAGTAGGTAAATTTTTAAGGAAAAAGGTAAAGTCTATTTTATCTTTTTCCTTTTTCTTTTTTCTGTGTGATTTACTATCTAAAGTATCAAATCTAAAATTGCTTTTATGAGTTGATGAGTGAAAGACAAACTATCAACCACCATTGCAGCGCAGAGCAACATCATATAGAAAATTGAGTAGAGAAATAGAGAACGTGCTAGTTGTTTATCATCTGGATTGTGCAATAGCACCCAAGCTTTTTTGATGAAAAAAGTTCCCAGTATAAGGGCGATGCAGGTGTAAACAGCACCTGTGACGTGAAGCGGATAGGAGAGTAAAAATGTAGTGGGGATAAGAACCAAAGAGTACACCCAAATCTGGCGAGTCGCAGCAACATTACCAGCAACAACAGGAAGCATTGGTACACCAACTTTGGCATAATCATCACGGATCATCAATGCTAAAGCCCAGAAATGGGGAGGTGTCCATAAAAAGACAATTGCAAATAGCAGCCATGCTGCCCAGCTTAAAGTATCTGTTACCGCAGCCCAACCTACCAACGCCGGGATTCCCCCAGCAGCACCACCAATGACGATATTTGCAGGATTATGGCGTTTGAGTAAGTGAGTGTAGACGCCCACATAAAAAACAATACCAGACATTGTTAGTAGGGCACTCAGCAGGTTGACAAACACAGCAAGTAGGGTGAAGGAAAGACAAGCAAGTGCGATCGCAAATATTAAAGCATGCGACGGCTGCACACGACCAGAAACCAAAGGTCGGTGGCGTGTACGTTCCATTTGGTCATCAATGTCGCGGTCATAGATACAATTAATAGTCTGGGCACTTGCAGCAGCAAAAGTACCACCACAAACAGTGACAAGCAGCAATACTGGGTTGACGTTTCCCTCAGATGCAATCCACATACTACTCGCTGTTGTCATGAGGAGGAGGGGGATAATCCGAGGCTTTGTGAGTTGATAGTAACTGTGAATGACTTGTAGAAAGTTTTGATGGTGGCGTGTGGCGGTGTTCTCAATCATGATGCGACGAATTCCTCATTTGTTCACTCATCATCAATGCGGACATAAATTCTTTGAGCAAATTCCCGAGTTAGTGTCAATTGTCTTTCTCCTACTCTGATGACAAAACAAGGAAAGTGCTGTTCTACAGTGATGAAAGTTCCTGGTGTTATCCCCATTGATATCAGTTCTTGGAGAGATTTTTCGTCCTTAATGTTGCAGAACTTGATGATTCCTCGTTCTCCTTTTTTGAGCAATTCTAGTGAGGAACCTTTAACATGAAATTTAGAAAACATTAATAAATTAAATCCTAATATTCAGATTCCCGACTCCTTAGAGAAATCGGGAATCTTGTTGATCACAAATGATTTAATATTGCTATAGTCGCTTTGTTTGAAGGTTTGAGAGACGTAGTATTCTACGTCTCTACAGAAATAAGGAAATTGATTTCCTTACGGTTGAAAAGACTGCAACAAGATATGAACTAGACCAAGTATGGTTCTTGGTTAGTCTTAATCGTGCAATCAGAACGTGGATAAGTCACACAAAGTAGAGCAAAACCTTTAGACATTTGTTCGTCATCTAAAAAGCTTTGATCTGATTGATCAATTGTACCTTCAACAACTTTTCCGACACAGCTAGAGCAAGCACCTGACTTACAAGAAAAAGGCAAATCTATACCGTTTTCTTCAGCTGCATCTAGAATAGTTGTCTCTTCATCAACTTCAATCGTGGTATCTAGATCTTCTTTCTTGTTGATTAATCTAACTTGGTATGTTGCCATTTTTTGATTCTTCTCACACGCGGTACAGTTCGGTTTTATGACTTCAAGGGTGTAAGAAAGTCAATAATTAGGGGTGTAAGGGGGTAAGGGGAGCCAGTGCCGTGGGCGGGTTCCCCGACTTGAGGCACCTGGCGTTGTAGGGCTATAAAAGTCAAAAGTAAAAATCACTTTTTACTTTGACTTGGTTTAGCTACAAGGTGTACCTGCGGAAGAACAGTCAGCGGTTCTAAATGACTTTCCACAACCGCAGGTATCAGTAGCTTTGGGGTTGATGAATTTAAACCCGCTTTCCATCACTCCCTCGATAAAATCGATAACCAACCCTTCTAGCAAGGGGGCACTTTTGGCATCAACATAAACAAGCACCTTGCCTTGCTCGCTGACTAAATCATCTGGTTGGGGCTGACTTATGACTTCCATGCCATACTCATAGCCACTGCAACCACCATCTTTGACAGAGATGCGGATACCTTTAGCTGGTGTATTGGTTTCGGAGGTCG
Source organism: Brasilonema bromeliae SPC951 (assembly GCF_012912135.1). Lineage (GTDB taxonomy): Bacteria > Cyanobacteriota > Cyanobacteriia > Cyanobacteriales > Nostocaceae > Brasilonema > Brasilonema bromeliae. The sequence continues at coordinate 6,640 of NZ_QMEB01000001.1, forward strand.
CACCCCGCAGCAATGTCCGCAGACGAAATTCTGCTTTTTCCGTCAAAGTAACCGTCATCAATCCTCCTAATTAGCAAAAATTAGTTGTTGTTGTGATTTAAGGTGTGAATTTGTTCAGTGGTGATGAGTACAGCCATAGCAATCAGCGCTTTCATTTTGGCACAGGTGAAAAAATGAAGCTTACACCCAGGCAAAATAAGGCAATTAATGTTGCTAACAGTTGCCAGATCTGATTTACGATTTTTGCACTGACTTGAAACGAAGCTATGGCAAACCCCAAAGCAATGAATGAAGACACCAACATAACAATTATTTGTTTGCAACACTGGTGGTTTCCATGACTTGAGATTGCGAGTATCTCCAAGGCGCGCTGTTACCGCATACAGGACAAGAGCGATCGCGGTAAGAACGGCGCTTAACAAATTCCATCCGGGTTAGATCAATTGTCAAAAGCTGCGATAACAGAGGTTGACTAAACCCAGTGATGAGCTTAATCGCCTCCAATGCAGTCAGACAAGCTAGTGTTCCAGAAACAGCACCCAGAACAGAAAAGCCACGCCTATCCCAATCAGGTTTTTCCGGAAATAAGCAAGATAAACAAGGAGTCACACCAGGAATAATTGTCGTCAAGTAAGCCTCCATCCCGTCCATTGCTGCTTCCACCATAGGCTTACGCCAGCGTACGCAAGCTTCATTTAACAGATCGCGCTCCGTAAAATTATGAGCGCAGTCAAGAGCCATGTCAGCTGATTGCACTAAGGAGTCTACATTTTCCGGGGTGACATATTCATGAACTGCTTCCACTTGGACATCAGGATTGATGGCTTGGAGAGTTTCTTTTGCTTTGAACACCCTTGGCTTGTCCACCCAATCGTGCGTCATCAGGATCTGACGATTCATGTCATCAAGCCGCAAGTCACCACCCCGGACTAAAATCAGCCGCCCAACGCCAGCTACTGCAAGGTATAGCGCCGCCGTACCGCCTAATCCTCCTACACCCGTAACCAGAACCGTCGCTGACTTGAGGCGCTTCTGTGCTGTTTCGCCAAAATTAGGAAGCATCATTTGACGACGGTAGCGTTCCAACTCGGTAGGCGTTAGGTCTACCATTTTATACCTCCTAATCTGATGTGATTTCTGTCAGCGTGACTACATTTTTCGGCTTCTGGTTAAACACTTTGAACAGCTTTTGTTCTTGGGGTGTTGATTCAAGAAATACCTGATAGGCTTGTTCCAGAGCTTCGCGATATTTACTTAATCTATCTGAAATACTGAGATCAGTATAATTTTCATCAATTTCCTTAAGAAATTGAGAAAACTTTTTCAAAATATGTAGACGATTGACATTCACGAACTTTTGATCGTAGGGGAGTTGAAAAAACTCTAAATACTCCTCTGCATCTTCAAGTTTTTTGAATTTATCATAATCCCAGGTCATTTTTCCTGCTCCAGCTTTTTTAGGTGTTGCTTAAGTTCGTCTAACTGACGATAAATTTCATAAGTTTGGGAAGCAACATCCATCAGTTGTTGATAATCTGTTGGTAATCCCTCTGCCAAATCGTGCAGATCCATTTTCATTTGACCTGCTTTACTATTCAGGCGTTTTATCTGAGTTTTCAGTTCCTCAATAGTAGATGTTTCTTCAGCTTGTGCCATCAACACCTCTTTATTGCCTCAAAAATGAAGAGAAGAATTCTTTGACTCTTCATTATTCATGATTGTTTTAAATTTTACCGACTTCCGGGAAACGCTGAGCCAAACTGACGCCAGTTTGTACAAACTTTTCTCCCTCTTCTGCTAATTTTTCCAACGAGTCAAAGCCAAAGCGATGTGCATCCCTTAAAGACTTTGCAACTAACAAAAGACGACCAGAAAAAACGAGTGCCCAGCCAAATCCTTCATGGCTTAAATCAACCACAACTTGAGATAAAAGACCCGTTTCCTTTTCGATGCAGGCAGCGACAGCACGATAAAATGTCATAATTCGTGCCTGAGTCATCAGGTCAACTTCACCCTCAATCGAAATTTCTCGCTTCTTTTGTTTGCTGACAATAAATGGTTTGAGCAGCAAATCATCCGACCAACTACGATAAGTCCCGTAACTATCTTGACCCCGGAACTGTTGCACGATCGCCTTGAGAAAAGGTGAGTTAATGGTTTCTGTTGGGCGTGTTCCGTTAACATTATTAGTGAAACTCATACGGTTGCTTCCTCTTCCAATTCGTCTTCAAAACTTTGGGGTTTTGCCTGTAAGGCTTTACGCAGCCAAGGCGGAGGATTACCCTTAAGAGTTTGCACTAATTTGTTGAGAATCTCAGCAATCTCTTCTTCTTCAGAACGCGCCTTGACTGGAGTTACACCCTTCTTAATTAACCGAGCTGCGGCACTACCTCCAATTGCTGCAACATAAACAATTTTGCAGTCAGCTAGTGCCTCAAGTTTGGGTGTTACCTTATCCTCATTACCATCTTGTTTCAGGTCACCGTCAAAAGAAAGAGTTTCTAAAAACTCGTAACCTTTGTCAGAAATTTCATACACATCAATTTCTTTCGCCGAGCCGAAATGAGCATTGATATGAACTTTATCACTTGTTGTAAAGGCAATCTTCATGCTTAATTCTCCTCTCATCAAGTTATGAGTGATGAGTTATGAGTAGTAAAAAAGCATTTACGACAACTCATAATTCATAACTCATAATTTATTTACAAGTTAAATTTCGGAACTCAAAACATTAAAACTTCCAGAGTGCTGAATCCTTGCTTCCTCAGCCTGCAAGAAAATGTTCCCAATATCAAACAAAACCTGCATTGTACCTCGGTAGCCAACTTTAGTAAACAGACCATTACCCACGCGGTCAAAAATAGGAAAGCCTTGACGATAAAGAGGAATTCCTAATCGATTTGCGACAGCAACTGTGTGGGAGTTACCAATGAGCAGGTCAGAGGTAGGTGCGAGTTGCTCGAAGTCTTCCAAATCACCAATGGTGACACTACTGATAGGAAGTTTTTCTAACAAGGGGGAGCGAGTCGTCGTCACCGCTGCATGAATTTCAGCACCCATTGATCTTAGAAAACAAACTGTTGACCAGAGTAAATCTGGTTCCAGCGCTAGAGACACTCGTTTGCACCCAAAATAAAAGTGAGTGTCGAGCATGGCATCTTGCAACTGACGGCGCTGGCGGCGGTATTTCTCTGGTACACTGGTACCACTCAGGTCTGCCAATGCTTGCAAGAAATTATCTACTGGTTCTAATCCAGTCAGTTCACCAAACACCTCATAGGGAATGCCAAAACGCTCATGTAAGATTTGCGCCGCACTCCGCATACTCTCACCGAAAGCTAAGGTGAATACAGAATTACCAATCTCGCCCAGTTCTGTTAGACTTGTCCCACATGCTGTTATAGCACTGTAAGAATCTTCTAAGTGACCATCTAGTGAAGCAGAAAGATCAGGAACGACAATCGGCTTCAATCCAAAAGCCGTGATAATCTCTTTTATCTCCTCCACATCTCCAGGCGTGAAAGCAGAACTCGGCAAAATCACGACTTGTGTGGGAGAAGGATCTTGCTTGTCGCTTTTTTGGGCAATTTGCTTAACGATGCTTTCAACAGCAGCGGCATACCCATCCTGCAATGTGCCCTTAAAATCAGGAGACGAGACTAAAACAATTGGTAGATGATCTAGTTCTGGGTGGCGATCGCGAACTTCCTTAAGAAATCGCGGCATATCATCGCCTCTAGTTTCCGTCAGTGCAGTGGTACACAAACCAATGATTTCTGGCTTTGACCTCTCAGCTAAGGTAACAATAGCTTGTTCTACATTCTCTTCCCCACCCAAGATAGTGCTCACTTCCGTCATCGCTGTGGTAGAAAGGGGAATCGACTCACAAAAATGCTTCACCAACATGGATTTGGCAAAAGCAGTACAGCCTTGGGAACCGTGGAATAGAGGTATCATTCCCTTCAAGCCCAACAAAGCCAAAGCAGCACCCAAAGGTTGACTCAGCTTGAAAGAATTAACAGCAACTGATGAGTTTGTCACAGTCACGATCGCCATCAATGCACCTCCTGTAGAAGAGATGAGGAAGAAACTGCTTGTTCAAGAGATTCAGCAACTTCCCACGGTGCGGGTTTGCGTACTTGCTCCCAAACTGGGCTATAAACAGCTTCGTACAGTTCTCGTGCCATTTCCAGCATTCCTTCATAGCCTGCATACGGATGATGGCGTTCTTGGTTGATGTGTAGGAAAGGAATCCGAGCTTTCAAAGCGGTGTATTGATTACGACCTCCAGCAATCAACATATCAGCGTTCTTTTCCTTGATGATCCGCAGCAGCTCTTTAGGACTTTCTTGTTCTAGCATGATGCCATCCTGACCGAGCAACTTCTTGATTCGGGCTTTGTCTTCCTCAGTACTCTTTCGTGTACTGGTAGCAACAACTTCCATCCCCAAGTCCTTAGCTGCCGAGATAATCGACCAACTCTTAACACCACCTGTATAAAGAACAACGCGTTTGCCTTTGAGTTTCTCGCGATAAGGAGCCAAAGCGACATCCAAAGCAGCAGTTTCTTCAGCAATCAGCTTTTCTGTACGCTCTTGCAAATCGGGATCACCTAACTTTGCAGCAACGTTCCGCAGACAACGGTTCATGTCTTCTACACCGTAGAAAGACTCTTCAATGTAGGGGATGCCATAGCGCTCTTCCATCTTTGTCGCCATATTAAGCAGCGCTTTTGAGCAAATGATCACGTTGAGCTTGGCACGGTGAGCGTAACAGATTTCGTTGTAACGACCATCACCTGTCATTTTCGCCAAAACTCGAATACCTAATTTCTCAAACAGTCGCACAACATTCCACATTTCCCCGGCAACATTGTACTCACCGATGAGGTTAATGTCATAGGGTGTGGTGAATTCAGGTTCGGCTGTACCCACAACGTAATCAAGCAAAGCTTCACCAGCAAGGCGGTTACCAAAATTCTTACTACCGATGAATCCTGGTGCATTGACAGGGATAACAGGAGTTCCTGTTTTCTTGGCAGCAGCTTTACAAACGGCATCTATATCATCACCAATTAAGGCGGTGACACAGGTGGAGTAGACAAAAACTGCAGTTGGTTTGTAGCGATTTTCGACTTCTAGAATTGCTTTGTACAGCTTTTTTTCGCCACCAAAGATGACATCGGTTTCATCCAAATCAGTGGTAAAGCCTGTTTTGTACAGCATAGGACCAGAGGAAAGACTACCACGACTTCCCCAAGAGTTACCAGAACAGGCGATCGGTCCGTGGACTAAATGAGCAGCATCCGTAATGGGTACTAGAGCAATCATTGCACCATCAAAGGCACAACCCCCTTGAGCAGCCCCAGGCTTGGGTTGCTGCGTGCAAGACTTGTTTTTCTTGTCTCCATGCTTGCTTTTATTGTGTTCACACCCAGGCTGAGTGAGCAACTCGTTAATTTTATTTTGGGTGATTTTCATTTATTCGTACAGGATAGAGGACATGAATTATTAGCTGTTAGTTGTCATTTGTTCTTTTGGCACTAACCACTAACGAACAAATCATGACTAGCAAATATATTTCGTAACATCCTCTCCACACTCATCAGTTAGATAAGATAATGCTCGAAAACGCAATCCTACAAAATTGTCGTACAAGGGATTGAGTTTACACAGTGGAGGAATATGGAAGGTATGTCCAAATAATTTAATACTTCGTTCAAAGGGGCAACAGCAAGGAATTATTTGGCAAATAAGATGAGCCAGTCGAGCATTTTTTACTTGAATTCCATCCACCAGACGGCGCAAAGGATATAAAATCTCAAATGAACCTGATTTTTTTGAAGTAGGTGAATGGTGATTCTGGTGATGATGAGTGTGAGTTATAGTTTTCATATTAAATTACTCCATAACTCAAGAAAAAGGTAAAAGGAATTGGGTAGAGAGATGAGGGATTGCTCGTGGGCTCATTTTAGTTTTTAGTTGTTAATTGTTAGTTCTTTTTAATCAAAAATAACCGCTAACTACTAACTACTAACCACTAACCAATGCCTTCATCCTTCTGCCTTTTCCTTTTCCTTTGTTAGCACGTCGCAGGTGAATGTAATTCCTAACGAATCAAGTCGTAGGAAATATCTGTCTTAGAAGGAATGTTGGTGTGTTGATCGATATCCTCGAAGATTGTATTCACAACCCAGTTAAGCAGGTTGATCACACCTTGATAACCGATGGTGGAGTAGCGGTGCAGGTGGTGACGATCCATGATGGGATAGCCAATTCTCACGAGGGGAACCTTGCAATCGCGCCACAGGTACTTACCGTAGGTATTACCGATGAGTAAGTCTACAGGCTCGGTGAACAACAGAGAACCAATGCGTTGACTATCAGGTAAAATCAAAATATCGCTTCGATGGTTTGCTCTATGGACATTTGGGCTTATGCTAGGGTTTCGACGGATGAACAAAATGAAGATGAGGGCGCGTTAATCAAACAAATGCGTCGGTTGCGTAGTGCTGGGGCTACACAGATATATTACGACGTGGAAAGTCGTACTAGTGATAAGCGCAAAGGACTTTTGCAGTTGATTTCGGATATCAACGCATCTGCACCAGGGAAAGTGTCGAAGTTGCTATTTATTCGGATTGATCGTTTAACATCATCATCAATCATCTTTTATCGTTTGATTGATGCGTTGAACAACAAAGGTATACAACCGATTGCTCTGGACGAACCGTTCGACATGTCGAGTATTGGGGGTGAGTTAACAATCGATGTGAGACTGGCTGCATCCAAATATGAGGTGAAAATGCTGGGGATGCGAGTTAAGAAAGAGCGCGATACCCGCAAAGCAAATAAGAAACCCCACTGGAATGCACCGCTGGGGTATGTGGTTGATGGGGATAGATATAAACGAGATGATCGCCCGTGTGTTTGTTTGATTGAGAATAAAGTTGAGTTCACGCGATCGCAATTAATGCGCTTTGTATTTGATACTTTTCTACATGTAGGCTCAGTTTCGCAGACAACTAGACGATTGCACGATGTTTTTGGTATTCAGGCAAATGCATTACCGAAGCCCAGCAACGAAGATATTAATCTGCTGGGAGAAGAGGATGAGATTATATTAGAAAATATCAACAAATCCCGTGGTAATGGGCTAAATCTTCGGTATCCCCACACAGGTTTGAAATGGTCTGTTTCTGGATTGCGTTCTATTCTCGTAAATCCTGTCTACGCAGGGGGGACGCTTTACAACACTGTGGTTCGCCCCAAAGGACACAGGAAACCATTCGACGAATGGGAAGTGACATGGGGAACTCATGAGGACGAAGCGATTATTACCCATGAAGAACACGAACGCATTAAGTCAATGATCAGGAGTAACCGTAAAAATCGATGGGCGACCGAGCAAAAATACACTAACCCATTCGCAAACCTAGTTAAGTGTGCACATTGTGGTGCTGCTTACAGCCGCCAGTGCAAGAAATTGGTTAAGAAAAAGAATTTTGTCAGACACCACTACCAATGCAGTTTTTACCGCACAGGGGCTTGTCACAACAAGCGAATGATTTCTTCTGATGAACTGGAGAAGCAAGTGATTTCGCATCTAGTACGTGAAGCCGAACGTCTAGCGACTTTAGTAGAACAAGAGGTGAAAATAACAGAGGAACCTCCAGAGATTAAGACACTCCGAGCATCTTTAAAGACAATAGACGCTTTACCATCAAATCCAGCAATTGAGAAAGCGAAAGTTGATATTAGAATGCAGATTGCATCGGCGATCGCAACAACAGACAACAATTCTAAACAATATTTAATCGCCAAAGAACGGATTATCAGCGCTTTTACAAACTCCAGATACTGGCAAGGGCTAAAATCGGAGGATAAACAAGCTCTACTTCAAGGGTGCATCAAGAAAATAGTGGTAGATGCCAACACAGTCACTGCGGTAGAATTATTGCACTTGCACTAAGCGGCTTTGGACTTGCGGCGTTTGGTTTTTTTGCCCTTTTGCGGTTGCAGCTGCGAGACTTGTTGCTGTAGCTGTGTCTCGCGTTCCTCAAACTCAATCACGGTACGGGCGACTAACTCTGCTAAGGTTTCACGTTTCATGGTTGATTTTTATCGCTTCTTTGACGATAACTGGCAGGTGAAAAACTTCTGTTAGTATTAAGCTTTTTAAATTAGTAAAAAGCATTAACGCCCCTAAAAACCTGTCTGGGCAAGGATTTTATACCCCTGGTAACAGCTTCCGTCTCATTACTCCAAAAAATCTGATAGACAAACGGTGTAAGCTGTTTATATGATACGTAAAGTTACTGATCAACTGAAGCTAACTGCTACAAATGCTCAAGTCAAAAAGCCTTGTTGAATAACCATCTTGGCTTCATCTTTTTCTTTCATGAAAGCTAATCTTTACTGTAATATTTATGACGAAATATCACATCGTACTCCATCACTCTATTGACCTTGAGAAAATTACTCACGAAGCCGAGAACAATAAACGTCCTAGGCATGTAATGTGGACCATTAAGCAAAGACTGAATGCCACCATTCATACACCACAAGGATATCAAAGTTCTTTTGCAGACAAACTTCTTTCCAAAATAGCAGGTTCGCCAGAACATTGGGCAATGGCACGTGCTTTATCATCTCGACTTGAATCGGATGACATAGTATTCTGCAATAGTGAGGCTGGAGGTATTCAGTTAGCAACACTTTGTGGGTTCAAGCGCAACCGTCCCAAAATTGTAGTGTTTTTTCACAATATTGATCGACCTCGTGGACGCTTAGCACTAAAGTTATTTAACTTGGCTAACAAAATCGATTTGTTTTTAGCCTGTAGCAACCACCAAGTGACTTTTTTACGCGATTACTTAAATCTACCTGCATCTCGTGTTCAGTTTGTTTGGGAGCAAACCGATCTCAAATTCTTTGCACCCTCGCCTGTCTCACCGAAAAAGTCGCGTCCAATGATCGCTAGTGTTGGCTTAGAACAACGTGATTACAAAACTCTTGCGGAAGCAACAGCAAATCTAGATGTTGATGTGAAAATCAGCGGTTACTCCAGCGATGCACTTGTACTAAAACGAGCTTTTCCTGAAAAATTACCTGATAATATGTCACGCCAATTTTACGAATGGCCGGAGTTAGTTCAGCTATATCAGAATGCAGATATTATTGTGGTTAGCGTCTTTGAAAGTAATTGTGGTGCAGGAATACAGGCATTGATGGAAGCAATGGCGTGTAGGCGTCCTGTGATAGTCACTCGCACTCTTGGACTCGATCAATATATAGCAGGAACTAATGCGGTAATGATGGTTAAGCCACAAGATGTTGAAGGCTTAAGACAAGCTATCATCTATCTGTTAAATAACCCTCAAGAAGCTGATGCTTTAGCTGAACGTGGTTATCGGTTAGCTCTAAGTCGGCATGATAGTGAGCAGTACGTAAATTACGTCACAAAAGAGCTTAAACAGTTTGAAGAAGGAGTCATAACTCAGGAGTCATATCAAACTGTAATCTAAACCTTAACAAGAACGCACCAACGCACAACGCAGTAGTCAGAAAGCTTCGACTCATCTCGACTACGCTCAATGTCCATCGCTCAGCTTTAATATTCTCACGGATGGAATCCGAAGAAAAGTTCCGTGCGCGGGTGAGCAAGGCAGTGCGAAGGGAAACGTTGTGCCAACTTGTAGCACCTGCTCTCGCGCCCTTGGAAACTTCGGGGGGATTTAATATCGAATTACTCCGACGCAAGCGGAAATGATATGATACGACACGATTAAAGCCAAGCTCGCTCGTACTGAACAGGTGAAAATTTTTCCTGTCGCAGTTTTTTGGCAGCAGATAACGCCCAGTAAGGATTGCGTAGCATCTCTCGTCCTATTAAAACAATATCTGCCTGACCTGTACGAATAATCTGATCAGCCTGTTCTGGGGATGTAATTAAACCGACAGCACCTGTGAGGATATTTGCCTCGTGGCGGATTCTCGCAGCAAACTCAGTTTGATAACCAGCGCCAAAGGGAATTTTGGCGTTGGGTACAGAACCACCGCTAGAAGTATCAATTAAATCTACACCTAATGAATTCAGTTTCTCTGCTAAGGCGATACTCTGCTCAATATCCCAGCCATTTTCTACCCAATCTGTTGCAGAAATTCTTACCCACAAGGGATAATCTGATGGTAAGATTTCTCGCACCGCTTGAACGACTTCTCTTAGCAAACGAGTGCGATTTTCAAAACTACCGCCATATTCATCGTTGCGTTTATTACTGAGGGGTGAGAGAAATTGGTGTAAGAGATAACCATGAGCCGCATGGATTTCAATGACTTTAAACCCAGCTTCTTGTGAACGTTGAGCCGCTTGTACGAAGTCATTTATAATCTGTTGGATGCCTTCTGTGTTTAATGCTTCGGGAATAGGGTGGTTTTCGCTAAAAGGAATAGCACTACTAGAAAGTACAGGATGCCAACCACCGTTGGATGTGTCTAATACTTGTCCTCCTTCCCAAGGTGGTGCAGTACTGGCTTTCCTACCAGCATGAGCAAGTTGAATACCTGCAATCGCCCCAAAGTTATGAATTGCCCTAACAATTTTTGCCAATGGCTCAATATGCTCATCCAACCAGATACCCAAATCTTGGGGACTAATCCGTCCTCTTGGTTCGATGGCTGCTGCTTCAGTGAAAACTAAACCCGCACCACCAACAGCACGACTTGCCAGATGAATCAGATGCCAATCATTAGCATAACCATCTGTACTGGAATATTGACACATTGGCGAAACTGCGATGCGGTTGCGAAAAGTTACTGCGCCAATTGTTAGGGGTGTAAATAAATCTGTCATGGTAAGGGTGAAATCTCACTAAATTGAGTCGTGTGTACGAGAACGGATTGCTCCTGAGAATTTATGTTGTCTGATCAAAACTTTAGGTGTCATCTAACCGCAGGACTGTTGTAGAGATTCTCTCATAGAATCGTAAAGTTGGTTAGACATTTTGGCTCGATTCAATGTGTATAATATGCACGAATAAAAAAATAGTAGGTCATCGCAAAACTCACGATGATAATAAAACGCTTCACTAAATCGGGCTGAAGTTTACGGGCATAGTATGCGCCACCGTAACCGCCAACCACTGTCCCTAACATCATAAAAACTGCTGGCTGCCATGCGACGACTCCGGCAATAACATAGGTGACAACAGCAAAGCCACTTGTACAACTCATCAACAGCATCTTCAGGGCATTCATCTTGTGAATATTTTTCATTCCTAACATCTCCATCGTCGCTAACATCAACATAGCGACACCTGCACCGTAAAATCCCCCATAAATGGCAAGAAAAAATTGGATGACTGAGGCTGTGAGTAGCGATCGCCTAGAGTCTTCTAAATCACTATGTAACCAAGTTGTAATCTTTCCGCCGAAAGTAAATAGAAGTGTAGATAAAAGTAAAAGGTAAGGAATGAGGCGATCAAAGATGTCTGTCGGGGTGTAAAGTAGTAACAAAGCCCCAATCATTCCACCCACGAGGCTGATACTGCCTAGTACAAGAGAGATACGCTGCTGCCCGCTCAACTCATGACGATAAGCAGCAACACTCACAGCGCATCCTAACCATCCTGCTGTCATACTGGTAGCATTCGCATTGATGGACGGTAAGCCAATAAAAATGAGTGCTGGAAATAAAAGAAAGCCGCCACCACTAGCAACAGAAGTCAATGTTCCACCTAACACAGCAGCGACGAAGAGAAAACAAGCTTGGGCGGTCGTCAAATTCACCTCCTCGCACACAAAAAGCGATAACCGACATCAATTTCTGATAAATTTCTGATTTCTCCATATTTCGCATTCCATTTTCCAGTTGACAAATCTTCTTTAAGTCTGATAACTCCTTTGTGCATGTTCGACAGATTGAGAACGCATTACCGATGAAGGTTCGACAGCGTAAACTGAATATTCTCGTTCAGCGTTCGCGAAGCGTCTCCGCAGGAGATTCGCTCGACTATAACCTCCTGTTCCAGCACCAATATCAGCAATAATACTTTTCTTTGGTAGGTTGAGTAAATCAATTAGAGAATTTACAATTCTCAAATCAGGAAGACGCGAATTAGAGTAGACTTTGCCAATGGAATTGTAGATAGTCATTATTAGTAACCAGCATTTTTATCCACGACATTTCGCAGGGGCTTTCCGTGGCGATAGCGTGTTAAATTATCGAGGAAAAGTGCAAGCGTTCGCTCTTTTACTTTGGATGAATGAGCAGAACAGTGGGGTGTAATAAAAACATTCGGTAACGTCCAAAATGGACTGTCTGGCGGCAGTGGTTCCGTAAACATTGCATCTAAAGCTGCACCAGCAATCCAACTTTCCTGCAACGCTTTTAACAGTGCAGGTTCATCCACAATTTTGCCACGAGCAATATTTATCAGATAAGCATCGGGACGCATTGATTGCAGTACTTCTGCATTAATCAGGCCCTCGGTTTCCTTTGTGAGTGGTGTAGCAATAACTACGTATTCTGCTTCCGAAAGAAGTGCTTTCCATTCATTTGTACCCACTACTTTGTCAAAGTTCGCTAATGGTTGCGGGTGACGACGGCTTCCAAAAATCCGCATCCCAAAAGCTTTGGCACGGGCAGCAATTTCTTGCCCAATTCCCCCTGTACCAATAATTAATAATGTCTTATCTTGCAGTTCTTCAATTTGAAAGTCTCTTTGCCATTGCTGTTGAGTTTGTAGCTTGTGTAATTTTAGCAATTGCTTGGCATAAGACAACATATAAGCAATGACAAATTCAGCAATGGGAATCGCATGAACTCCTGCACCGTTAGTCAGGATGATGTCACGTTCTAGGTATTTTTGTGTCAGGATATTATTTACACCCGCATTCGGTGCATGATGCCAACGCAGTGCAGGTGCAGATTCTAGGACTTTATGCAAAGTTGTGGGTTTAAGATAATAAAGCCAACTGAAATATATTTCAGCTTCTTTAGCATCACCGTCCAGATTTCCATCAATATCTGCCCGAACAAATGTTGTATCGGTAGGTAGATGCGGCTTAAGCTCATCAGCAGCTTCTATCGGTATAATTAGTTTCATGATAATTGTTAATAGCCCGACGCCAAACGATATTAGTAGTCTAATTCAGCTTTCTTGCATTAGTAACCAACATTTTTGTTCACAACGTTACGTAGTTTTTCTTTGTTCCGATAACTTGTCAAATTGTCGATGAATAACTTCACAATGCGGCTACGAACTTGTGGTGTCAGTGCTGAACAATGAGGTGTGATGAATGCATTGGGCAAAGACCAAAAGGGACTTTCTGGTGGAAGTGGTTCTGACTCAAAAATGTCTAATCCAGCACCAGCAATCCAACCTTCACGTAGAGCAGTCAGCAAGGCATTTTCATCTACAATTGCACCACGAGCAATATTAATCAGATAGGCAGTGGGACGCATTAACCGTAATGTCTCCGCATTAATCAAGCCTTTAGTTTCCGGTGTTAAAGGTGTGGCAATGACTATATAATCTGCTTCCGGAAGAAGTGCTTTCCATTCATTCGCACCGACTATTTTATCGAAATTCGCTAATGGTTCAGGATTTCGGCGACTACCCCAAATTTGCATTCCGAAAGCTTTAGCGCGGAGAGCAATTTCTTGACCAATATTTCCTGTTCCAATAAGAAGTAAAGTTTTCTCGTACAATTCCTGTAACTCTAACCACTTGTTCCAGTAGTGATTAGTTTGTAAATCTTGCAATTCCCGGACATTTTTGGCATGATAAAGCATGAAGTTCAGTACAAATTCCGCTATTGGAATAGCATGAACTCCTGAGCTATTGGTAAGAATGATATCGTGTGACAAAAATGTGGGTGTGAGAATATGATTCACACCGGAACTAGGTGTATGCTGCCAACGAATTGTAGGTGCTGCTGCTAAAACTTTGTGCAGGGTAGTATTTTTCACCCTGAATCCGTTGAGATAAACTTCTGCTCCACTAGGATCACCATCAAAATTACCATCAGGATCTACACGTACAGATGTAATATCTGAGGGTAACAATGGCTCAATATCATCAGCAAGTTCTACAGGTAAAATAACTTTCATAACAGACAAAGAGTAATATGATCACACAAGAAAGTCTAAAAATCCCTTGTGCCCTTTCTCTAATTAAAGTTCACTTTTACTGTTGTGGCACAATCCAATCATTGTCATCATGACTGATGCAAGAAAAACCATTAAGAGAAAAATCTGAGCGGAAGTTTCCGCTCAGAACTTTGAGAGTTCACTAAGGAAGATAAAACAGAAGCGAGAAAGCTACTTCAACTGCTTAAGTATTAGATGAGTTGAATCTTGTTTTGCTGTGTTAGTGCGATCGCGTCCCCAACCGATGTTATTGCGGTAGCTGCCCAAAAGTCCAGTTTCTTTAAGTGATTTTTCGTCCACTGACTCCAGGGGTTCAACTTGCGGTGCTACATACAAAGCATCGACAGGACAATACAATTCGCACATGAAACAGGTTTGACAATCACTCTGTCTGGCAATAATAGGTGGTGCATCTGGCACTTTGTCAAAGACGTTTGTCGGGCAAACGTTAACGCAAAGATTACATTCAATGCACCGCGACTCACTCACTAACTCAATCATGTCGATTTTGGATTGGGGATAAGATCTTGGGAAAACGCGATTTGCAAAAGCCTCTTTATTGACTTTCTTCTTTGCGTGAGTTTGAAATCCTGAGATTATGCAGCCGCACTCACTTTGACTTTTGTCTGGTGTAGAGGTGTTGCTTTCACCCAGACTTGATCCAAACCACCACTGGTTAAATAGTGTTGTTGGTTTGCATCCATCTCTGGATAGTCTAAGTGTTTGTGCATACCGCGAGTCTCTTTACGTTGTAGGGCGCTGCTGTACATCCATCGGGCTGTGGCTACCATTGCAGCGGCTTCCCTCACCCGGACAATGTTGTGAGTGTCTACTTGACTAGTGCGAATCTCTTTCCAGAGGTGATTTAATCTGTGCAATGATTCTGTCAAGCCTTTTTCGCGGCGGAAATAATTGCGATCGTAGGGGAAGACTTCAGCCTGGGTTGCTTGGATAACTTCTTCGGTGTTGATTTGGTGAGCAGCACTGCAGGCGGGTTTCCCGCCGTAGGTGACTGACGAACCCGAAGGGTGTTGACTACCATTTGTGAATCCCGCTTCACCGACTGCTTGAATAAAACGCTGTGTTCCCCACTCAGCGAACTTCTGGGCATATTCAGCCGCAGATTTTCCAGCCCAGTATCCAGAAGATATCGCCCAAGCTGCATTGTGACTACCGCCACCAGTAAACCCACCACAAATTAATTCTCGCGTAGCAGCATCGCCAGCCGCATAAAGTCCCTGAACTGATGTGGCGCAGGTAAAATCGACAATCCGAATGCCACCCGTACCGCGCACTGTTCCTTCTAAGCGCAAAGTAACAGGGAAGCGTTGGGTAAAGGGATCGATACCTGCGCGATCAAGAGGTAAGAAGAAATTAGGCTGTGCCTTCCGCATATGTGCCTGCATTTCTTCAGTCGCCTGATCCAAGATGGCGTAAACTGGTTGTGTCAACAAAGTTTGAGCAATAACCGAACGTCCTTTTTGCGAACCCGCACCAGGTATTGGTGTGCCATCTTCGTAAGTAAAAGTTGCCCAATTGTAAAACAGGGTTTTGGTGACAGAGGAAAAGGCGGGAGAGATGCCGTAGGCATTGGAAAACTCCATCCCCGACATCTCAACACCCGCTTCTGCTGCCATGAGGTATCCATCCCCGGTCAACACATTGCAACCGAGTGCCTTGCTTAAAAAAGCACAGCCACCAGTCGCAATGATTACTCCACCTGCACGCACAACCCATTGCTTGCCAGTCTGACGGTTAACCCCCGTTGCCCCAGCAACAGCACCTTCTGCGTCTACCAATAGTTGCAAGGCGGGACTATGATCTAATATTGTTACCCCCGCCCGTTTAATTTGCTTGCGCATCAGGCGCATATATTCGGGTCCCTGTAGACTCCGCCGATAGGATTTTTGCTGTTGATCAACAGGAAAGGGATAACCCCACTTTGCTAATAGGTTGACGTTTGTGTAAGTTTGATTCAATACTTGCTGCATCCAGTCACGGTTAGAGAGAAATCCCCCCAAAGCTTCTCGACTCGCGATCGCAGCTTCTCTACTTTCGGGTTCTGGTGGTACATACCACACACCATTACCCGATGCTGCTGCACATCCACTGGTACCGCAGTAACCCTTATCTACCAAAACAACTCTCGCACCAGCAGATGCAGCACTCCAAGCAGCCCAAGTACCAGCCGGACCACCGCCAATAACTAGAACATCTGTCTGTAAATTGGGATCAACATCAATATTAATAGTAGATGAACTCTGCCTCATTGAATTCCTCGCCTCAATATTCGCTTCTTACGTACCAGAGAAAAACTTGGACAATAACACAATGAAAAAACTAATTGTTAAGAGCAATTATGGCAATAAGAACAACTTATTAACGTAAGTTTTTGTTGTACTAGCATCTACACTACCATTATATACGGTTTGTTCGTCAGTTTACAGTATTTTTCTGTTTCTTAAGACTCGCACAATTTATTCAGAAAATCAAGGGTAGTTTTTATAAAACTTAAGAATCAGAATACAAGGCTTGCTTTTCGAGTATTAATATGTAAATATGCAAGTCTGTTGAAGTTAACTCAGCAAAATCTCAAAAATTACCGTTTTTTACCTAAATTTTGACGAGATAGGGGGTTCGCGATCTTGCTTCAGTTTCAGTTGGGGTTTAAATTACCAACTGAAAATATCTTTCATTTTGCGAAAAGTTTGCGCGTCCGGTGAGACCAGTGCTGCGGGAGGGTTTCCCTCCGCAGG
>NZ_QMEB01000001.1:23559-66606 GCF_012912135.1 Brasilonema bromeliae SPC951
GAATTTTGAGAGAAGTTTGAGCGGAGGTTTCCTCCGTTCGCGCAGCGTCTCCGAAGGAGATTCAAATCTTCGGTGATTTTGAATTTTGAATTGTTAAGGGGCTGGATTGGGATAGCGTGTATGAACTGCATCTAACTCTGCTAAAATCTCTTGGTTGAGAATGACATTCACGCTGTCAATATTTTCTTGTAGTTGTTCTAAGGATGTCGCACCAATAATTGTGCTACTCACAAACCACCGACTCCGGACGAAAGCCAAAGCTAATTGTGTAGGCTGCAAATTATATTTTCTGGCAATTGATACATAAGCTGCTACAGCCTCATTTACATTTGGTTTGAGATAGCGTTGTCCAAAACCTTGAAATAGAGACAATCGTGTATTTTCTGGTTTTTTCTCGTCTGTGTACTTCCCAGATAACAAACCAAATCCTAAAGGACTATAAGCTAATAACCCAACATTTGTATAACGAGAAACTTCTGCTAAAGCTGAATCAAATACACGATTCAGCAAGTTATAAGCGTTTTGAATCGAGATCACTTTGGGCAATTCTAGCTGTTTGGCAATATGAACAAACTCACTCACACCCCAAGGTGTCTCATTACTCAAGCCCAGATAGCGAATTTTACCTGCTTTGATGACATCTGCAAATGCTTGTAATTGTTCGGCAATACTCACAGTTTCACGTTCCAAATCAGGTTTGTACTCTGTCTGCCCAAAGGTGGGAACATAGCGTTCTGGCCAGTGAATTTGGTACAAATCTATATAATCTGTTTGTAATCGCTTCAGACTATCATCTACCGCTTGCTTAATGTTGTTGTGGTTAATTTGGAGATTTCCTCCCCGCAACCATTTAAAAGGACGACCGGGACCTGCAATTTTTGTGGCAATGATGAGTTGGTTCCGCTGCTGTTTTTTTAACCATTCGCCAATGTAAGCTTCGGTTTTTCCTTGAGTTTCTCCACGAGGCGGTACTGGATACATTTCCGCAGTATCAATAAAATTTATCCCTTGAGCAATAGCATAATCTAACTGTTGATGCGCTTCCTCAATTGTATTCTGCTGTCCATAAGTCATGGTTCCCAGACAAATTTCAGAAACCTTGAGGTCACTCTCGCCAAGTTGGTTGTACTTCATATTCTTGAATGAATTATCTTGATTACTTTTAGCAAAAAAAACGTAACAAAACGAAACTTTAACTTAAAATACAGTAAATATACCGTTTAACCGGAGTTAATATCTCAAAAATGGATATTACCAGATATTTATTTCGGAAACAAGCTTAGATGACTAATTTTCAATTATAGATCAAATGTAGCTAAAAATACTCACTATATACAGTTTTTCTCAAAGACTGCTATCTAGTAAGATAATCAACATTAATTCAACCAGGTAACCGTATTTTTTCAATAAGGTAATTTGGTTATTGCCATAGAGTTATTTTCTCTTACCTAGTTTTGTTACTAGGAGGGGAAAGTTTTGATGATTTTTTGAGGATTTTCCAGATACAAAGCTGGAGTCATTTTGTGGTGGGCTTACTTCAGGCATGCTACGCGAAGCCCGACAGGGCGCAGGCGGCTATGCCATCATTTTTTATGAGTAGCAAGCGTACAAGATAAATTCTGACTCCTAAATTTGCTTATTTAAGTGCTCATTGCTGGCTTTGTTCTTTTAAATTGATACCTCTCTAGCGAAGTTATTACTAAGCCCTTTTGACTATTTAGCAGAAGCATTGTATCAAGTGATTCTGCCAATTTTGTCTATGAATTTAGAGCAAATTCATTCACTTTTTAGGTTGAGGAGTGTCATGTCGAAATTTCGTTGGAATTCTAGATGGATACTATTTTTGGTTTCCCTGCTAGATATGCAGATCATCTTAGTTCTTAATCCTGCCAAAAGTTGGGCAGATACACCTGAATATTCTTCATCTACCGATTCATCAATTTCATCTGCCGTGAGGAGTACTGCGATTGTCCCAAGGGGATCCGCCCAAAGGGCGAACGCTCCTGAGCAATATAAAGCGTCTGTTCTCCAAAGCAGCAATTCCGTAATGGATCGCTTTACGCTGATCTCACAAGTACCCTCATCAGTGCCCTCACTGTCACCTATTTCTGTCCCTCTTCACCCTTCACCAGGCGATGCAGGGGTAACTCCAAAGACTTCTGTCTCTGAACTATCGGATGGGAAGCGATCGCCTACTCCTGTCCCTGCTAACCCTACACTCAAGAATGATTCGTCCAAGCTACCAAACCGCGATGCAACAATAGGGCAGGTTAATTCTGTCTCCCAGCTCTCCGATGTGAAACCCACCGACTGGGCATTTGCTGCATTGCAATCGTTAGTAGAACGGTATGGTGTGATTGCGGGTTATCCTGACCAGACTTTTCGGGGTAATCGGGCAATGAGCCGTTACGAGTTTGCCGCAGGGTTGAATGCAGCACTCAATCGAATTACTGAACTGCTTGCTGCAGGAACAAGCGATTTGGTCAGAAAAGAGGACTTAGTTACCCTGCAAACACTACAAAATCAATTTGGAGCAGAACTGGCACAACTACGCGGACGAGTAGATGCGCTAGAGGTACAGAATGCGAATCTTGAACAACGTCAGTTTTCTACTACAACCAAATTAGTCGGTGAAGTTGAGACTGTTATTGGGGGAGTTCTGACGGGCAATAACGTCGTTACCAAGAGACCTGCACCTCATGTCATCACATTTCAAGACCGGGTTCGCCTAATTTTAAACACCAGTTTTAGCGGCACCGATCAACTACGGATGACACTTCAAGCTGGAAATATTGCCTCTTTAGGAGGAACAAGAACTGGAATATTTGGAACCACTGACGGGAGAACTTCTGATAATGCCAGTCCTGTTTATCCAAACAATGACGTTTATATCTCTGGACTTCGTTATCAGTTTAAACCTTTTAAAAGTACTCAAGTCAACATTTTTTCCCAGTCCGATGGAGCTTTTGAAATCGGCTTGAGTGGTCCTATCAACCCATATTTTGAAGGGTCTGCGGCTAATGCGATCTCACGATTTGCACGGCGGAATATGGTCTATGATTATGGAGATACGGGTCCCGGAATTGCAATACTCCAGCAATTCGGTAAACAGTGGCAATTAGGGTTAGCGTACACCGCAATTAATGGTGACAATCCTACACCTAACAATGGCTTATTTTCAGGCAGGTATGTAGCTCTGGGACAGTTATCATACTCCACCCCCAGTCAAGATTTTCGGGTGGCTTTAACTTACGCCAATACCTACAGCCCACCGAACACCATAGGTCAAACTGGGACAAACTTCGGTCCAGTAATCGGGAGTAACCTGGCAAACAGTACCGTGGCTGGAAGGGGAACTGTAGGTAATCTTTACGGCATACAAGCTTTGTATAAAATTAGTCCCAAGTTTGCACTTAATGGGTGGGTAGGTTATTCAGCACACCGCTATCTGGGGGTCGGAGATGGTCAGGTCTGGGACTGGGCGGTAGGACTGGCATTCCCTGATCTTTTTCAAAAAGGTAGTTTAGGCGGTCTTTTCGTCGGTATGGAACCGAAACTGACTGCCTTGAGTAAGAATGTAGATTTGGGAGCAGGTCTTGGACAAGTGGACAAGGATACGTCCCTGCACGTTGAGGCATTTTACCAATATCAACTCAACGATTATATTGCGATTACGCCAGGTTTCATCTGGATCACCGCACCAAACTCTGATGCCGACAATCCTGGTAGTGTAGTTGGTTGGCTGCGTACCACATTCAAGTTTTAACCTGAAGAGCGGTTTTCATATGAATAGACCACAAATCTTAGGGTGGGCATTGCTCACTAATAGTTAGATTTTTGTGACCTTTGGGCTCGTTATTATTGAAAGTGATGCGAGCTACTTTTTAATCTACTTTAGAAGAGCTATTAATAGTTATCACTGGTTAATCTAAGTACTTTTTATTATTGAATATCTGATGAGTATTCCTAATTACAAGAAATTTGATAAGTCTAATGACTTATCATTTTTTTGATAACACATATGATTTTGTTTTGCTATTATTGAAATAGATGAGAGGATGTTTGAAAAGGGTCTGCTTGAGCCTTAAGTGAGACTCAGGGGCGTGATCGCAAATCCCAAAACCCAGATTCTCTCGTAGTCGTTTCTCGGTAGTTAGGGTAGTGAAACACACGGTTTTAGACTTTTCAAACATCCTCTTAGGTTGCGTCCTGTTTACCAAAAAGGTAGTCACTTGTGTTTTTTTTACCTGTTCAAGTAAGCTCGATGGCAAGACTTCTTTGAGGAGTGGAAACCAGTAGTTAAATGTGTCGTTTGCAGTAGACATCTCCGAAAACTAATTACAAGTACTTCAAAACTCTTTGTAAATGTACCCCGGTTGTTCGCCCTCACATCATTTCAGAAGATATCTATTGACGTTTTTTGTAAATATTAAGAAGACTTGTAACTATGACTCATAATAATCCCGAAGACCAAATGCAGTCAAATTTGTTAGCTTTCGCCAGCGCAGGAATTTCCGTGTTGTTCGAGGTAATCAAAGATCCCTTTGATGAAATCCGAGGGCATTTGACCGGATCAATTCTTCGTTCCTGGATAACTGAGAACCGGAAAACTTCTGAACAATCTAGTGGTTGTGTCGTCTCTTACTATCCTGCCGAACAGAAAGTGGAAGCCTTTATAGTTGATGAGAAAAATGAAAGTCTCTTCACCGATAAAGGTCGGAAAATTGCTGTAGTTTTCAAAGCTAAATCTCTTGATCTAGAGTTACAGCAGTTATTTGCAAATCAAAAAATAGTTTTAATTCCTTTTGATTAGAAGGAGAACAAAAATGTTTGATCCACTAACGATCTCTCTTGCAATTGCTGCGTTGGCAGTAGCTTCAGTTGTCACTTATCTAACTGTAACAGTTATTCGTAATTATCTTCGGGAGCGTCGAACAAACCAGAATGTAAATGCTAAACCTGCTTTGATGGTGGACAGATTGAACAACGGAGACTATTCTGTTGTGACTGGCTTTTTTGACGGCAATACAAAGGTCTTAGATAGTAAAGTTTGGAACGCACAGAAATTGGATGAAGATCTCCAGAAGTTTCCTATTAGTAAACCTGTAATCATAGAGTCATGAAAGTAATAATTGAAGGGGTCGAGAACTCCTCCCAGAAGGAAAAACTTCGCGAAAATGTAGCGAAGAGGATTGCTGAGGTGTGGAATGTGTGCAGAGAAAACTCCAAGATTCGCGAAATAATCATCAACTGTAATCCTGGCTCATCAAACGCAGAACATAACAATGGTCAAGAAAAGTTGGCAACATTCGATCACCTATTACGAATGCCTAATAACAATGCCTCGATTCTTGTACTGCCCTCCAAACAGCAAGAACTTATTAATAGCCAACTTAAGCGTTGGGATTTAATTCAATTAGTTCAGAAAAAATGGGGAGTTGATAAGATTGACCCATTTCCGCGAGTGTCGCTGAACTTCGTTGGACCACCAGGAACAGGTAAAACGTTGACAGCGCACAATTTTGCGTCTAGGCTGAACAAAAAAATCATTGAGGTTTCATATGCTGACATTGTAAGTAAGTATTTTGGAGAGGCTGCTAAGAATCTTTCCGCACTTTTTGAATTTGCTAAGGCTAACGACGCTGTATTGTTTATTGATGAAGCCGAAACATTGCTGTCAAAGCGCAATGCAGCGGCGAGTGAAGGGGCTGATCATGCGGTTAACTCCATGCGTAGCCAGTTGCTATTACTTATCCAAAATACACCAATCATCTGTATTTTTGCATCAAACCTTGTAGAAGGATATGATCCGGCTTTTCTCTCTAGATTAACTAGAATCGATTTTCCACTGCCAGATGAAAATTTAAGTGAACGTATTTGGGAAACTCATCTCATACAAGAGTTACCGCTCGACTCTAGCATTACAGCAAATTATCTCGCCACAAAATTCAAGGGTTTAACAGGTCGTCAGATACGTCAAATCGTTATTGAAGCAGCTTATCGGGCTGCTAGTCGCGAACATGCTGACCAAACTTTGTGTCCTGAGGATTTTTCCTGGGCTCATGATTTAGTTTGTAGCAACGAAACGGTAAGTTATTCTGTTGCAACGGGCTTTCTTGAGAACGATAAGAAAATCGTCAATAGTAAAGTTTCGGACGCTGAGAGATTAGATTGGGAATGACTGTATCAGTTCTCTTTTATCTCACCATTCGATTCGTGCTTACTTGCCTGACACTTTACCACCAGGAACTCTAGAAACGCTAGTCGCAGCGGCGCAGTCAGCGTCTACTTCCTCGAATCTCCAGACGTGGAGTGTAGTAGCGGTAGAAGATGCAAACCGCAAGCAAAAGCTATCACAATTAGCTAGTAATCAAGCGCATATTCGATCTTGTCCGCTATTTCTAGTGTGGTTGGCAGATTTAGCCAGACTCACCCACATCGCTGAAAGTCGCGGATTACCCCATGAGGGTTTAGATTATCTGGAAATGTTCCTGATGGCGGCGATTGATGCAGCGTTGGCGGCTCAAAATGCGGTGGTAGCGGCGGAGTCTCTTGGTTTGGGAACGGTGTATATTGGTGCGTTGCGTAACCATCCAGAAAGTGTTGCGGAGGTTTTGGACTTACCACCCCATGTGTTTGCAGTTTTTGGATTATGTGTCGGTTATGCTGACAGCACTGTAGAGACAGCGATTAAACCACGCTTACCTCAGCGGGCTGTTTTGCACAGAGAAACTTATAAATTAACAGAACAGGATGAGTCAATTACTTTTTATAACCAGGTGATGAAAGCCTTCTACAATTCCCAGCAAATGAATGTTCCTGGTGATTGGACAGAACATTCTGCCAAACGAGTGGCGTTTGCTGAGTCTTTATCAGGACGCGATCGCTTGCGGGAAGCTTTAAAAAACTTGGGGTTTGAATTGCGATAACAGCGTTTATCCAGACAAGCGCGAAATGCCAACATCAATCGTAGTTTGGCATTTTTTTATAAAAAGACACTTGCCTTTTTCGGCTGAGTGTGTGAGACTACTAGAAACAAAATACTGTTTGCTTACCTATTAACCGTACTTTAAAAGCAAACATCAATCAATAGACAATTACTGGGCAGGTATCCCATGTAAGTGTCTTCTGTGAAAGAGTTTTGAGATTATAGACACTTAATCAAAAAAGGAGCGAAAACAATGTCAATAAGAAAGTGTTGTTGTGACCTTGGCTGATGACATTCTTTTTCGGATGGTTCACTCAAGTAAGTAGTCTTGATGAACGCATGTAGCGGATCAAAGCCAGAATGACTGCATTGAACAGACCATATAAATGTATTTTAGCTGGTATTTCTTTTCTGATACGAGGTTTCTCTAGCCAATAGAGGCAGTTCTGATACAGGGTCAAAAAAGGGAGGTTTTGCGATGAAATCTGAAACACGTGGAATGCATTTAAAACTCGAAGGGCTACGAAAGTCCTTTGGGAAGAAAACAGTTTTGCAAGATATTGACTTAGATATTCAGCCAGGGGAATTTGTCGCCATTGTCGGTCGGAGTGGATGTGGTAAAAGTACAATGCTGCGTCTGGTTGCTGGACTAGATAGTCCGAGTGGAGGTAGCGTGTTGTTAGATGACAAATATTCACATCATCGCATTAACCCAAGTATCCGGATGATGTTCCAAGATGCGCGGTTACTACCTTGGGATCGGGTATTAGCAAATGTGGAGTTAGGCTTAGTAGGTTTGAACTCGAAAGTGTATGCACGGCAAACGGCTTTGCAAGTCTTGCGTGCTGTCGGGCTGGAAGACAGAGCGAATGAATGGCCCGCCGTCCTTTCTGGTGGACAACGCCAACGGGTGGCATTAGCAAGAGCGTTGGCAAGTCAACCTGCTTTGTTACTGCTTGATGAACCCCTGGGAGCGTTGGATGCACTAACGCGGATTGAAATGCAGCAGTTACTTGAGAACTTATGGCAAGAGCAAGGATTTACTGCATTGCTGATTACCCATGATGTGGAAGAAGCCGTTGTGCTAGCAGACCGAGTGATATTGATTGAAAACGGTCAGATTGGCTTAGATTTAGAGATTAATCTTCCACGTCCACGAGTTAGGGGAGATGCGGTACTTGCTCTGACAGTGGAGAAGATTTTACGGCGGGTGATGGGTAAGCAAGAGCAGGAGGTTGCAGCAGGGAGATTCACTCAGGGCGATGCGGAAGCCGTCGCCAATGGCGTTAAGCATAGCTCTGCCGTAGGCAATCGCCTCCATGAGTTGGAACCACAACATTCATCTTTCTTGAATTCACCTACTACAGAAATTCCAAAACATTTGGAGAAAGTTTCGTAACTATCTCGCTTAGAACTTGCAGTTATACGCGAGATAGAAAGCTAATGCAAAATGTGGCTCAAGAAATATTAATTGACAACTACCAACTCATCAAAAATCAAAAAAGGGGAAAATCTACCAATGGTGCAACTATTAGTTAAAGAATCAAAAGATTGGATAGGAATTGCATCCTCTCTTTTACAAGAACTCTCCAGCACCGCAGTCGAACGTGATCTCAAAGCAGGAATTCCAGATTTAGAAATACAAAGACTTCGTGAAAGTGGTTTACTTCCCCTAGTCGTACCAAAAGCCTATGGTGGTGCTGACGGAACTTGGATAGAAGCTTTAAAAGTTGTCCAAGAACTATCTCAAGCTGATGGTTCCATTGGGCAATTGTACGGCAATCATCTCAATTTAACTGCTTTGGGTCATGTTTCTGGAACCCCAGAACAAAAAGAGAGATATTATCGAGAAACTGCCCAGAATAACTTGTTTTGGGCAAACGCTATCAACACGCGAGATACAAGATTGAAAATTAGCCCAGAAGGTGAAGATTTCCGCGTTAATGGCGTTAAAAGCTTTGGTACTGGTATTGCTTCCGCCGATTTACGGGTATTCTCTGCCGTGCAAGATGGTGTAGAATTTCCTTTATTATTTGTCATTCCCAAAGACCGATCTGGTGTAGTTTCTAATCAGGATTGGGATAATATTGGGCAACGACGAACCGACAGCAACACGTTTACATTTCACAATGTTTTAGTGAAAAAAGATGAAATTTTGGGATATCCTCATCCTCCTGATAGTGCTTTTAGTACATTTCTGGGAATTATCGCTCAACTGACTAAAACTTATGTGTATTTAGGAATTGCCCAAGGAGCATTTACAGCCGCCAAACAATACACTACAACTATTACTAAACCTTGGATTACATCAGGGGTAGACAGTGCAACAAAAGACCCCTACATTCAGCATCACTATGGTGAATTGTGGACAGAACTGCAAGCTGCTATACTGTTAGCTGACCAAACCGCTGTGAAAGTACAACAAGCTTGGGAAAAGGATGTTAAGCTGACTACTGAAGAAAGAGGAGAAGTGGCGATCGCTGTTTTCTCTGCCAAAGCTTTTGCCACCAAAGCCGGATTAAATATCACGAACCGCATTTTTGAAGTCATGGGTACTCGGTCAACTGGTACCAAATATGGCTTTGACCGTTATTGGCGAGATTTACGTACCTTCACACTTCACGACCCCATAGACTATAAATTCAAAGATATCGGAAATTGGGTACTTAACCAAGAATTCCCTCTTATAACCCAATACTCCTAATACTATTTTTGAACCAGAGATTTTGGATTTTGGATGTTGAAAGTAGTATCAACATAAGATTTTAAAAGTTTAGTTTTTTTCCTGAGAAATTTTCATGATAAAATCAAAATGATATAAATCAATACGATTCAGTTAAGACAATCGAATTTAGCGTTAACTTCTGTAGAGACGCACTCATATAAAAGTCTTTACACGCCTAAAATTTTCACGCCCCAATCCTTAACTGAATTGTATTATGATACAAATCATAAGTGTTGCCTTGGTTCTCCTCTGAATCTGAGATGGCAAATTCCTAAGGTGGGTATTACCCACCTTATTACCTCAATAATTAAGAAGATTAATACATTAATACTTGCCATTCAGGCGATGGCGATCGCCAGTCAAAGACTTAGTAATTGTTTTTGAATATATTTGCTACACACCTCTGAATTATCAACAATCAGATACAAACAAGTAAGTTTCTAAACATCCAGTTATTTGTCATTTTTGTAATCATCTACTAATGCAAGCCTTAAAAGATAAGTTTGAATCATGGAAACGCGGACGAATCACTCGTCGTACCGCATTATTTGCCCTTGGCTACAGCTTAGTATTATCTAGTACACTTTTTAGTTGGGGCACGCCACAGAATAATACTCAACAACAGGCAACTTCATCTACACCTGATGCAGCTAACGCAGCTACTAAACTTATATCTACTAGTGCTAATAAAGTAGTAAGAATTGTTCGTTCTAAACAACTTACTGCACTGGCAGTTTTAGAAAAGCAAGGCAATCTCGAAAAAAGATTACAATCTCTGGGATATAAAGTAGAATGGCCTGAATTCGCTGCTGGACCACAACAATTAGAAGCCCTAAATGCAAACGGGCTTGACATTGCCTTAACCGCTGAATCACCGCCTGTATTTGCCCAAGCAGCCGGAACTCCTCTTGTTTACTTGGCTGCTAATTCCGCTGATGGTAAATCAATTTCGCTTTTAGTTCCTACCAACTCTAAAGTCAAAAGTGTCAAGGATTTGAAAGGTAAAAAAGTTGCTTTTCAAAAAGCATCTATCGGTCATTACCTTCTACTCAGGGCGTTAGAAAAAGAAGGATTAAAACTCACTGATGTACAATCAGTTTATCTACCACCAGCTGATGCGAGTGCAGCATTCAGTCAAGGTAAAGTGGATGCTTGGTTTATCTGGGAACCATTTGTTACTAGAAATGAGCAAAATAAAATCGGTCGTGTTTTGATAGATGGTAGTAATGGTTTACGGGATACGAATAATTTTTTCTCAACAACACGCAAATTTTATCAAGAAAATCCCGAAGTCATTAAAGTGTTTTTAGACGAACTACAAAAAGCACAAGTTTGGTCAAAAGAACACCCGAAAGAAATAGCCCAACTACTTGCACCTGTGACACAACTTGATGTACCAACTCTGGAGAAAATGCACAAAAAGTATGATTTTTCATTGGTACCAATTACCAATAAAATTATTACAAAACAACAGGAAGTAGCAGATAAATGGTATAGTTTAAAACTCATACCCAAAAAGGTGAATGTCAGAGACGGGTTTTTATCACCTGAAGAATATGCCAAAATCACACCTAAAGAAGTCCTAGCTAAACAGTAGCTATCTCTAGGAAGTCAAATATAAAAAATATTGGACAATTGATACCTACATTGGCTATCTCTATTCTACAGCTTTCTGTCTCCCTTCTTTTGTTGGAGAAAACCGCCATAAATTTGAGGCTGATTTAAAAGAATCCCTTCTACAGGTAGAGCCTTCAGGAACATTTACAGAAGAGTTACCCATTACTGTCATTGCAACTTGGAAAAGTTAGTTTATCAAAAAACATTCTACTAGCTTAGTCAAACTTTATTAACAAAGACAACATTATCCTATGAAAATTATCTCTTCCACTCATAATAATTTTCCATCAAGGCAGACAATGAAAAAATATAAATTCAAATCACACTTTTTAAAAAATCGCAAAATTCAGTCTTTGATTCCTTGGTTAGTACCTCTGTCGATAATTATTTTGTGGCAGTTCTTCTCTTCTATAGGCTTAATTCCAATCCGGATTTTACCTTCGCCTTTAAGTGTTGTCGGTGCTGCTATTAATTTAGCAAAGACAGGCGAACTATTTAGAAATATCGGCATTAGTGCCACAAGGGCAATTTCCGGATTTCTACTTGGTGGAAGTATTGGGTTTCTCTTGGGTTTACTCAATGGAATCTCTCCCACTGCGGAAAAGTTATTAGATACTTCTATTCAAATGCTACGTAATATTCCTAATTTAGCATTAATACCTTTGGTGATTTTGTGGTTTGGCATTGGCGATGAAGCCAGATTATTTCTTGTCTCTTTGGGTGTCATGTTTCCCATTTATTTAAATACTTTTCATGGAATTCGTAGTGTTGATCCAGGATTAATTGAGATGGGAAAAGTTTATGGTTTAAGTACCTGGGGTTTATTCTGGCGAATTATTCTTCCTGGGGCATTGTCCTCTATTTTGGTGGGTGTCCGTTTTTCTTTGGGTATCATGTGGTTGACACTGATTGTTGCTGAGACAATAGCCGCTGATTCTGGTATTGGTTACATGGCAATGAACGCCAGAGAATTTATGCAAACAGATGTTGTTGTATTGAGCATTTTGCTATACGCCTTGTTCGGTAAATTAGCAGATGTTATCGCCAGAGCCTTGGAAAATTACTGGTTGCAATGGAATCCCAATTATTCTAGATCTTAGATATATCGATTTACAGTAATTTAAATGATTCAAGGAATTAGTCATATTACATTCATCGTCAGGGACTTGGAGAAGATGACGAAATTCCTTGTATCTATATTTCATGCCAAGGAGATTTATTCTAGCGGTGAGCAAACTTTCTCCATCTCCAAGGAAAAATTCTTCCTTATAAACGGCTTATGGATTGCCATCATGGAAGGAGAGTCAATGCCCGAGAAAACTTATAACCATGTGGCTTTTAAAATAACCGAAGAGGACTACGAATTCTATGCTGCTAGAGTTAGGAGTCTTGGGGTAGATGTTAAGGAAGGTCGAACTCGTGTAGAAGGAGAAGGACGTTCCTTATATTTTTACGACTACGACAATCATTTGTTTGAGTTACATACAGGAACTTTGAATCAACGATTGCAAACGTATCAAGACCTGAGTATATAGCAATCCTATATGAGTTGTGTTGGCATAGCCTGCGCGTAGCGCATAAATTGCTGGAGTCCAGAAACCCGGTTTCTGGCAGAAACCGGGTTTCTAATTTTTCACAAATGATTTATGACTCACCCTACAGTCTACTTTTGATAAATCAATCATCCTACAACACTTTACACTGACCATGATGCCGCAACAGATGGTCACAGAGCACCAACGCTACCATCGCCTCAACCATTGGCACTGCACGCGGTAACACACAAGGATCATGGCGTCCTTTTCCTGCTAGAGTTGTTTCTTCACCCTCATTGGTAACTGTCTTCTGTTCTTTTCTAATCGTTGCCGTTGGCTTAAATGCAACACGCAAGATGATATTTTCACCGTTGGAAATACCGCCTTGAATTCCACCAGAACGGTTGGTTACAGTGCGAGTTTCTCCATTTTCATCTACATAAAACTCGTCGTTATGCTCAATACCAGTGAGTAGTGTCCCCGCAAAACCGGAACCAATTTCAAAGCCTTTACTAGCTGGGAGAGACATCACACCTTTAGCTATATCCGCTTCCAACTTATCAAAAACTGGCTCACCCAAACCTTTCGGCACGTTTCGCGCTACGCATTCCACCACGCCACCAATAGAATTACCTTGTCTGCCAGTTTGTTCAATCAATTCAATCATCCGTTCTGCACATTCCGCATCGGGACAGCGGACGATGTTGCTTTCAACTTGTTCTAAAGTAACAGTGTTGGGATCAACACCGCCTTCTAAATCTTTGATACGTTTGACGTAACCAATAACTTCGACATTGGCGACTTGACGGAGGATTTTTTTGGCGATCGCCCCCGCCGCAACTCGTCCTATAGTCTCCCGCGCCGATGATCTCCCGCCACCCTGCCAGTTACGAATACCATATTTCGCGTCATATGTCGCATCCGCATGAGAGGGGCGATATTTAACCGCCATCTCATCATAATCCTGAGAGCGGGTGTCTTTATTCCGTACCAGAATAGAAATTGGCGTTCCCAGGGTTTTCCCTTCAAAAACCCCAGAGAGAATTTCGCAAGTGTCCGTTTCCTTGCGAGGCGTCGTAATCTTACTTTGTCCGGGACGCCTTCTATCTAGTTCTACTTGAATTTCCTCAGCAGAAATTTCTAATTGCGGAGGACAACCATCAATGACAACCCCCACACCGCCGCCGTGGGATTCGCCGAAAGTGGTGATGCGAAACAGATGCCCAAAAGTGTTGCCCATAATATTGAGGAAGTATCGTCAAGCGCCGTATTCTACCTATAGCATTTTCTCATCACAAAGCGAAAAACCAGATGACTGTGATTTACCTATTTCTTTGACTTTTTTTTGCTTACTTAGCTCCCGTTTTTAGGCTACGGTGTACACAAGTCCTTAAATTACTAACTCATTCCTGTAAAACCTCACCCTGCCCTGTCGGGCATCCCTCTCCTTATTAAGGAGAGGGAAAGGTTTTTACGCCAGTCAGCCCCCATATGCCAAATTCTCATTCCCAAAAAATTACCTACAGCCCTGCTTACACAGTCGTTCCGACTTACGAGTGCTTCAATCGCTGTGCTTATTGTAACTTTCGCACAGAACCGGGTAAGAGCGAATGGCTAACAATTTCACAAGCTGAAAAACTTTTCAAACAACTTCACAACCAAGATGTTTGTGAAATCTTGATACTGAGTGGCGAGGTGCATCCTCTTTCCCCACGGCGTCAGGCGTGGTTTCAGCGGATTTATGATTTGTGTGAATTAGCTTTGGCTATGGGATTTTTACCACACACGAATGCTGGACCATTGAGTTTTGAGGAAATGCAACAATTAAAGAAAGTTAATGTTTCAATGGGGTTAATGTTGGAACAGTTAACGCCAGAGTTGTTGAATACAGTGCATAAACATGCGCCGAGTAAGACACCAGAAGTGCGTTTACAACAATTACAGTGGGCGGGAGAATTAAAAATAGCTTTTACCACTGGCTTACTGTTAGGAATTGGGGAAACAGAACAAGATTGGTGGAAAACATTAGAAGCTATAGCTGAAATTCATCAACGTTACCATCATATTCAAGAAGTTATTCTGCAACCCCACAGTCCAGGACATCAGCAAACTTTTGATGCACCACCTTTTAACCCTCATCAATTGCCAAAAGTTATTTCTCAGGCACGTCAAATATTACCACCAGATATTAGCATCCAAATTCCGCCGAATTTAATCAAAGATGACGAATGGTTACTCGCTTGTTTAGAAGCAGGTGCGAGAGATTTAGGGGGAATTGGACCAAAAGATGAAGTGAATCCTGATTATCCGCATCTTCCGGAGCAGGAATTGAGAGAAATATTACACCCTGCTGGCTGGGAGTTAGTACCAAGATTGCCCGTTTATCCACAGTATGATCATTGGTTGTCAGTCCAATTGCAGACTAATATTAAGCGATGGCGAACCTTTTTTCGACAATTGACCGTCCTCTGATAAAAATTGCAATATTTTTTACCACTTATGCTTGACACTCAAGAATTACTCACTAACCTCTACAACGCCTTTAACCCATTTGAACCCTTACCCGCAGGTGATCCAAAGTACGTTGATTGTCAGGATGTACGCGGTGATGTGGATATTTTACAAGAGTTCGGAAATCGCATACAACGAGCAGATAGAAAGACTTGCCAATTGTACTCTGGACATCGGGGGGCGGGGAAGTCTACAGAACTACTGAGATTAAAGCAATATCTGGAAAATCGCAAATTCTATGTTGTTTATTTTGCGGCTGATGAAGAAGATATCGACTCAGAAGATGCTCAATATACAGATATTCTCCTCGCTTGTACCCGCCGATTGCTCAAAGATTTACAGCAATTTGGTGATGCTAGTCCGGTGCTAAACTGGCTCAAAGAACGCTGGCAAGAATTGAAAGATTTGGCGCAGACTCCGATAGAGTTTGAGAACTTGAAATTAGAAGCACAAATCGCTCAATTTGCCAAGCTAACAGCAAATTTAAGAGCCGTTCCCGAATTACGCCAGCAGATTCGCCGAAAAATCGATCCCCACACTGTCACCTTAATTAAGGTGTTGAATGAATTCCTGGCAGATGCAAAAAGCAAGCTACCAAACGGCTATACTCAACTGGCGGTGATTGTCGATAACTTAGACCGGATGGTATTAGTTAAAGATGGGGAAAATACGAACCATGAAGAAATTTTTTTAGACCGCAGTGAACAACTCAAAGCTTTGGATTGCCATTTGATTTATACTGCCCCTATTTCCATGCTGTATTCTAAACGGGCAACAGACATCAGAGATATCTATGGTGAATGCTTAATTTTGCCGATGATTATGGTCAAAACTCACAAAGGAGAAGTTTATGAACCAGGACTCAAGAAAGTAAAAGAAGTGATTCGTAAGCGAGTCCGGCAAATTGAACAAGAACTCCCGTTGGAAAACGGAATTTTTGATAGTCAGCAAACTTTAGAAAGATTGTGTTTGATGAGTGGAGGTCATGTCAGAAATTTGCTATTGTTAACTCAAAACGCTATTGGACGGACTGAAGAGTTACCAATTTCTGAAAAAGCAGTGCGACGAGCAATCACTCAAGCCAGAGATGACTATCATCGGGCTGTGGAAAATCATCAATGGTGTCTGCTAGCGGAAGTCTCCCGTTCTAAACGCATCGTTAATGATGACCAGTATCGCAGTTTGATGTATAACCGCTGTCTTTTAGAATATCGCTACTTGGATGATGATGGAGAAATGCAGCGTTGGTATGATATTCACCCATTGATTCAAGGAATCTCAGAATTTAAAGAAGCTGTGGCGAAACTTCCATGAACCCAAATTTAAGTGATTGGGAAAGTGATTGGGATGATGATTTACCCCCCGAACCAGAAGAAGCTTATCAAGACTTAGTTCGCGCACTGAAGCGGAAATCAGGATTTGGCTTGTTTTTTGTGCAATGTACACCTGCCCAATCAGACCGTTTCATTGCCAAACTTCCGCAGGATATTCCCCAGAAAAAAATTGCAGCGTTGCGCTTAGTTGAACCGATTGATAACTTGTATCAGCCGGTAGCTGAGTTTGTTAAAAACAAGCAAGTTGATATTTTATTGATTAAAGGGTTGGAATATTCTTTATATAAGTATGAGCAAAGAACTTTTGGCGAAATTACAGAGGGGCAATTTAGTAATTTAACTCGTGTTCCTCCAATTTTAAATCATTTAAACCAGCAGCGAGAAAGGTTTAGAGATGATTTTCCATTTTGCTTTGTTTTTCTATTGCGGTCATTTTCGATTAACTATTTGATTCACCGCGCCCCAGATTTTTTTGATTGGCGTTCAGGGGTATTTGAATTACCAACAACACCAGAAGTGGTAGAACAAGAAACATCTCGTTTGCTGCTGGAAGGGGATTCTGAAAAATATTTTAAACTCAGCCTTGAAAAAAAGATAGAGAAAGTCCTTGAAATTCAAGACCTTCTAGCAGCAAAACATCAAACAGAGAATAGTCAGGTAATTTTACTACTTGAACTTGGAAATTTATTAGTCGCTGCTAAGGAATATGAAGCAGCCATCACATCTTACAACCAAGCTGTGAAATGTCAACTAGACTTACATGAGGCTTGGTACAACCGGGGGATTGCGCTGGATAATTTAGAACGATACGAAGAAGCAATAGCATCCTATGACCAAGCTGTGAAATTTCAACCAGACGACCACGAAGCTTGGAACAGCCGGGGCTATGCGCTGCGGAATTTAGAACAATACGAAGAAGCAATAGCATCTTACGACCAAGCACTGAAAATTAAATCAGACTACCACGAAGCTTGGTACAATCGGGGCTATGCGCAAGGGAATTTAGAACGATACGAAGAAGCAATAGCATCTTACAAGCAAGCTGTGAAATTTCAACCAGACTATCACGAAGCTTGGTACAGTCTTGCTACTGCGCTGGATGATTTAGGACGATACGAAGAAGCAATAGCATCTTACGATCAAGCACTGAAAATTAAACCAGACTACCATCAGGCTTGGTACAACCTTGTGACTGCGCTGTATGATTTAGGAAGATACGAAGAAGCGATGGCTGTTGACCGTCAAGTTTGGAACAACTGGGGTATTGCGCTGCGGGATATAGAATCCCACCAAGCAGCAATAGCATCTTATCAAGCTGTGAAAATTAAACCAGACTTACATGAGGCTTGGAACAATCGGGGTGTTGTGCTGGGGAATTTAGGACGCCACCAGGAAGCAATAGTATTCTACGACCAAGCTGTGAAAAGTAAACCAGATGATCACGAAGCTTGGAACAACCGGGGTTATGCGCTGCGGAATTTAGGACGGTACGCAGAAGCAATAGCATCTTATGACCAAGCACTGAAATTTAAACCAGATAAACATGAGGCTTGGAACAACCGAGGCATTGCCCTGCTGTCTTTGGGACGCAACGAAGAAGCAATAGCATCTTACGACCAAGCACTGAAATTTAAACCAGATAAACATGAAGCTTGGTACAACCGGGGGATTGCCCTGCGGCATTTAGGACGATACACCGAAGCGATCGCATCTTACGACCAAGCACTCAAAATTAAACCTGACAAACATGAGGCTTGGTACAACAAAGCTCGTTGTTATATCCTTCAAAGTAACATTGAACAAGCAATTGAAAACCTCGAAAAAGCAATTCATCTTAATCCTGATAAATGCCAGGATTGGGCAAAGAATGATTCCGATTTTGATAGTATTCGTGAAGATGAGCGCTTTTTGGTGTTGATTCAAGGACAGCAAACAGGCGATTAGTTAAACTCAGATTTTGCACTTCACCGGTGAGTACGCCTTGAACTCAAGTTGAGGGCTGCATAGTCAAAGTCCGTTAAAACAGACTGAAATATTATGTCTCCAGTGAGCTTTAGCTTACTTGATCTTTGAGCCAAGAAATTTATTTCTTGGTGGACGAAAACGCAGACGCAAGATTTGAGAAAAGTTATTTTAGACGTGCGATTGCGTTACAAAAATGGATTGATAATTCTTACCTTGTTTTCTACTAACTGATTGTGCTGCATATCTTCTGAGTAAATCATGGAACAGTCACTTAGTAAAGCTGTAGCTATGATAAGGCTATCCCAATAAGAGTAGTTATATTTTCCATTTATTTCCAAAGCTTTTAAAACTTGTGGTGTATCAATTGCCTGAACAGGAAAAGTGCTGATGAGATTTGAAATAATATTTATCGCGTCTATTTTGGAAGTAAAGTTTTTTCTGGTTAAAACATGGAAGAATTCACCTAAAACTTGAGTGCTCACTTGGATTAATGGCAAATCCTCCTTGATAATTCGCTCAATTTTCTGATATTTTTCTGGTGGATTTTTGGCATAAAGATAAATCCAGAGATTAGTATCCAGAAAAATTTTATCTATCATAGATTTCTTCTCGATTGAATTTATAATCGGAAGGGATTTCAAAAGAATACTTATTAACTCGTGCTAAAAATTCCTGAATTTTGGTTTCCCTAGAATCTATTGTCTCACGAGACTCGCTTTGCTCAAAAATCATAATCTGTACGGTTTTACCTTCCAGTTCAGGATTTAGCTTTTCGCTAAGAACTAATTCACCATTGGTGCAGGTTGCTTGCACAATTTTGACCATAGGACTTGCTTGGTGATTATGATTGCTTTCTTTAGTTTAACCCGAAGTTGAGCTACTTAAAACTAAACAATTGTTTGATTACCTAAATCCTTTCCCTCACCCAATTCCGAAAATTCCGCGTCATTCCCATCACTCCAATTCTTTGACTTTCCTCTAAAAATTGTGGAATTTCAATTAAAGACAATTGTGCAAAAGTAGGCGAATTATTGCACTCGACATATTCCCCTTGTTGCAGTTGGTAAATGTGCAGCACACCTTCGTCATAACGCCAAAGTTCAGGAACACCTAAAGAAGCATAAATCTGGAATCGATCCAGAGATGAGCTGGTCAAATCTACTTCTACCACTAAGTCGGGTGGCGGATCGTTATTTAAATTAATTTCTGTTTTGTTTCTCACCCGTGCTTCATTGCGGATGTAGTAGCTGCTATCGGGTTCAGCACCACGCCGCAAATCTTCGCGTTTCAAGGTTGTGGAACCTGTAGGAAGAATTTCTAAATTCAACTCTTCCCCAAGAACAAAAATCAGACGTTCTATTAATCTATTCCAATATTCATGGGGCAAGAGTGGCGTCATAATTTCCAGCGTACCTCTGTCATAAGTCAGTCGGGAGGCTCGGTCTTCTCCCATTTCTGCTAGCATGGTTTCAAAGGTCTGCCAGCTAATGTTTCTTAAAACAACCCTTGATTCTGAGGGGATGCGTGTTGTTACCATTGCTCTATCGGGTACAGGCTCATATCATACAACATAGCGTTTTATGAATTTAAAGTAATCAAGTAAAAAGCATCCTCCTTAAGTAAGAGTTTTGACACAAAAACAGTGAGATAAAATAGAGGAAGTAGGATTCGGGGGACCATATTACTGGTCATAGATGCTTATCGAGACTATCTTTGGTAATCTCCAAGGTTTAAAGTCTAGTCAGCTGAAACAAATACAGCGACTGTACCACCAGCGCATATCGGGCGATCGCATCACAACGCCTGAGTTTTCCCAGCGACTGGCAGCAATTAGCACTGAAATCAATCAGCCTGTGTGTGCTTACCTCAACCGTCGCGGACAAGTCATCCGCGTAGGGGTAGGTACACCGCGCCAAACGCAAATTCCACCTTTGGAATTACCCCGTTATGGCGCAGAACGATTGAGCGGTATTCGTTGCATCGCCACTCAGCTAAAGCCAGAACCGCCTAATGAAGCGGCGCTGACTGCTATGGCATTGCAACGATTGGATGCCTTAGTGATGCTAAACATTACCGGAACAGGATTTCAACGACGCGGTGGCGGCGCGACGGGCTATGTCAAGGAAGCTTACTTAGCTCATTTGACACCCCAAGACGCTCGCGCCCTGATCAGCAGCTCAGCAATGGAAAAAGTTTCTCATCTTCCACCTGCAGGCGGGGAGAATAAAGAGGGTAAAGAACAAAAGAACAACCTTCCATACACAAGTTGGAGCGTTTCGCCACCCATGAGTGTGGATATGCTGACAAATCAGGACTTGATGGAGTTGGTGGAAGGACTCGAAGCAGAGTTCCGGCGGGAATTTGTCGCCCAAGATGTAGACACCGATCATGATCGCGTCCTGATTGTTGGTGTTATGACTGATGATACGACAGCCCAACAATTCCAAGACACCTTGGAAGAATTGGCACGGTTGGTGGATACGGCTGGGGGAGAGGTGTTGCAGATGATGCGACAGAAGCGATCGCGCATTCATCCTCAAACAGTTGTTGGTGAAGGTAAAGTCCAAGAAATCGCCGTAGCTGCTCAAACCCTAGGAGCAAACCTCATCGTTTTCGACCGCGATCTCTCACCCACACAAGTTCGTAATTTAGAATTGCAAATTGGAGTTCGGGTAGTTGACCGCACTGAAGTGATTTTGGATATCTTTGCTCAACGCGCTCAATCTCGTGCTGGTAAATTGCAAGTTGAACTCGCACAGTTAGAATATATGCTACCACGACTGGCTGGTCGAGGTCAAGCAATGTCCAGGCTGGGGGGTGGTATTGGGACTCGTGGTCCTGGTGAAACTAAACTAGAAACAGAACGCCGTGGCATTGGGCGGCGTATTTCCAGACTACAACAAGAAGTGAATCAACTACAAGCACATCGGGAGCGGTTGCGCCAGCGGCGACAACATCAGGAGGTTCCGTCAGTGGCTATTGTTGGTTACACCAACGCTGGCAAATCTACCTTGCTCAATACTCTCACGAATGCTGAGGTTTACACAGCAGACCAGTTATTTGCCACTCTCGACCCCACCACACGCCGCTTGGTGATTCCCCATCCCGAAACGGATGAACCTCAAGAAATTCTGGTGACAGATACAGTAGGGTTTATTCACGAACTGCCCGCATCTTTAATGGATGCGTTCCGCGCCACCCTAGAGGAAGTCACAGAAGCTGATGCTTTGTTGCATTTGGTAGATTTGTCTCATCCTGCTTGGTTGAGTCATATTCGCTCTGTCAGAGAAATTCTCTCACAAATGCCCATCACTCCGGGTCCCGCGCTAGTTGTTTTTAACAAGATTGATGAAGTAGATAGCAAAAACTTAGCATTAGCGCAGGAAGAGTTTCCCCTAGCGGTGTTTATTTCCGCGAGCGAGCGTTTAGGGTTAGAAACCTTACGTCAGCGTCTCGGTCAACTGGTTGAATATGCGGCTTCTTATCATTAAATAAATTTTATTCTCTGTCAGTATAGGGGTGTGGGGTGTTAGTGCAGAATAAACGCAGCTCCTCCACCCCTAAATTCTGCCCTAAATTCTGACTGATATTAGGGGAAGCGATACCACCACATGACAAACTTAGTCATGAATAAAATTTGTGGTGTAAGTCCTACAAAGACGTATGATGAGGCATAATAAATTTTCCGCAACGCCTCCATGCGTCGAGACTCAATTTTCTACAAACTATTTCAACAATCCCCAAGCCTATTATTTGAATTATTGGCAAATCCCCCAGCCAATGCTGACAATTACCGCTTTGATTCAGTGGCTGTTAAGGAACCGAAATTTGAAATTGACGGCGTGTTTCTTCCACCTGATACCACTGATGCAGGAATTGTGTATTTCAGTGAAGTCCAATTTCAAAAAGATGAAAGACTCTACGAAAGGCTATTTGCCGAGTCATTATTGTACTTCTATCGCAATCGCGTCAGATACAGTGATTGGCAAGCTGTAGTCATCTACCCGTCGCGTAGTACTGAACAAAGCGATACTCATCCCTATCGAGCACTATTGAATAGCGAACAAGTGCATCGTGTTTACTTGGATGAATTAGGAGATATTCGCCAATTACCTCTGTTGTTAGCCCTAATGGTACTAACTACGGTAGCAGAAGACCAAGCACCAGAACAAGCCAGGTATTTGCTCACCAGAACACGTCAAGAACAGTCCCAAGCATCAAGTCGCGCCATAATAGAAATGATAACGACGATAATGGTGTACAAATTTGAACAATTAAGCCGAGCCGAGGTGGAAGTTATGCTGGGAATAACTTTAGAGCAAACGAGAGTTTATCAAGAAATTAAGGAAGAAGGACGACAAGAAGGACGACAAGAAGGACAACAGGAAGCAACAGTTAAATTGATTGTTCGACTGTTGACTAAGCGCCTTGGGCAAGAACTTTCTGAGGAAATGCAAGCAACAATTTCTCATTTACCCTTAGGAGTGCTTGAGAATCTCAGCGTTGCCCTGTTGGATTTTACCAACTTGGCGGATTTACAAGCTTGGTTAGATGCACAGTAAATCATACAACTGAGCGAATAAGGCAAAAGCGCGTTGTAAGAGCGTGCATCCCTATCGTACTTCTCCTGTTGTCAGAGGTGTCACTGGCTGACCTGTGGGTAACCGTTCTTGAAGCTCTGCAAGTCTAATATTCGGTAGATGAGGTAACACAAGCTTGGCAAAATAGTGAGATTCCTCAATCAGGGGATAGCCAGAGAAAATAAATGCTCGAATTCCCATATCCAAGTAACGATGCAGTCGTTCAAGTATCTGAGATGGATTTCCCACGAGTGCTCCTCCACACCCAGAACGCGCTCGTCCTATTCCCATCCATAAGTTCCCCTCGATGTAGTCGTCAGAGTCAGCAACTGTTCGCAGGGTATCCTGTTTCAGGACGCCTACGGAGCGAGAATCTTGTGCGCGAGATTTCAACTGTACACCGCGAGCTGCAT
This sequence comes from Brasilonema bromeliae SPC951, assembly GCF_012912135.1. GTDB lineage: Bacteria > Cyanobacteriota > Cyanobacteriia > Cyanobacteriales > Nostocaceae > Brasilonema > Brasilonema bromeliae. The sequence continues at coordinate 47,168 of NZ_QMEB01000001.1, forward strand.
CGAGTTGCGATATTAAAGTTTTTGCCCATAAACGCGCCTCTTCCTCGGTTTCGCGTACAATCACATGAATGCGGAGTCCAAAATCGATACGCCGTCCATATGCAGCAGCCCTCTTTGAAAGGTCCTGCATACTTTCAAATAGACCTTCTTCAGTATCGGGCCACATCAGAAAAACATCGCAGTATTGAGCACACACATCGCGAGAACCTGGTGATAGACCGCCGAAGTAAAGCAGTGGTCCGCCATGTTGCTGATACGGTTTGACTGGGTAACTCGGTAAGCTGAAGCGATAAATCTCTCCTGAATGGTGTATTTTTTCTTGCGTCCACGCCTGTTGAAGAATTTGGATCACTTCTTTACACCGTTGATAGCGATATTCAGGGTCTTCAACAAGACCAGGGAGTTCAGAATTAATGATGTTTACGGTGAGCCGTCCCTGTAAAAGATGGTCTAACGTCGAGAGATGACGTGCGAGCATAGGAGGGTGGATCTCGCCTGTGCGTATTGCGGTGAGTAAACTGATTTGTTGGAGTTGGGATGCGATCGCCCCCGCAAAAGGTAACACCTCCTGACCCAACATATAGCTTGTAGGCAGTAGAATGTTCTTATAGCCCAACGCATCTGCTGTGAGCACAATATCACGGCAATGTTCGTAGTTGCTGCGCCGAGAGGGGTCAAGCTTTCCTAAACGATCAGTGTCACCCCCGCATAGATCGGCAAACCAACCCACCTCAGATACCCTCTGATGCGTCCTAATAGTCGAAAGCCGAGGTACATCGCCTTTAAACATATTTTTTTTCTCCTAAATAACTCTGTAAGTTGTACTCGACTTTAGTCATATTTAGATAAGACGGCTCATTGCCAGCAAAACTACAGAAAAACTAGGTAATAATAATTTATCAGTAATTATCCTGAATTATCCTGAACTTATAAAGAATAATTAAAACTGCCATGAAAACTTTTGCTAATCTGCTGATATCGTAGTCAACACCTAAGTCTCGTGAGTTTTAGCTATCGACCAGCTACACTCATGTGGACGTATGAAGAAGACAGGCACGGTAAGCGTAGAGAGTAGGGGGGGTCATCTACGGCTGAGACTCCCGACGAGTGTCGCTCAAGGCGCTGCTAGGTACATCTCCACGCGACTAGAGGACAATAAAATCTGAAACTTCTGTGACTAGCCGATTCTTTTAATCTTTGCCAGTTTTACTTGGACGGCTTTTTTGTTCGTCGAACTCACGTTGATTAACCCAAATCTCCGCATCCGCCAGATTATTAACTATCGCCGTCCAAGCGTTGGACAACCCCTACAAGAAGTGCTACTGGTGGGCTTTGGAGTTGAACAAAAAACAGTTCCTTAAAATTCTCAGAAACTTGAAAAATGAATTAAGAAACGTTAATACTTCCTAAGCGCGATTGCCCAAAGGGCAGACGCCAGAGGCGTATCGCCTGCTTGCTGACTAAAGTCCTGGATGCCACAATAGTCCATGAAAATACAAAATCTCCTCCGTTATGACTATGGCGGCTTTCAGCAACAGCGATTGACTGCATTTTGATGATGTCTCAGTGATGTCAAACTGATGTAACTAATCTACACAATAAAACTTAACGATTCTTAATCTTTTTGGTTACAACGTTATATGAAGATTGAGGGTGTGCAAGGTGTAAAACCTTGGTATAAAGTTAAAAAACTCACACGATTGAGAGTTTTTCTAGCTCCTAGAGTCGATAATAACTCTCAACTCTAAATTTGTTGCTTGAAAAAGCAATTCTTAATTTACTTAATCTTTTGAGATAATCACTTCTCATTATGTTGTTCACCAGGAGATTTGCTTAATGCCTTTTGGACCAGCATCACGTTTAGGAGTTAGCCTATTTGAGGAAACCCCTCCACTTGAGTGGGTTCCAGGTCTGTCTGAAGAAGAAGCACAAACCCTCATTAAAGCCGTCTACAGGCAAGTGCTGGGTAATGCGTACGTCATGGAAAGTGAGCGGCTGACAGTGCCAGAATCACAATTCAAACGTGGTGAACTCAGTGTTCGTGAGTTCGTTCGGGCTGTAGCAAAGTCCGATCTCTACTTCTCCCGTTTTGGTGACACTCCCCGCTATCGTTTTATCGAGCTAAACTTCCGGCATTTGCTCGGTCGTGCCCCCAACAGTTACGATGAAATGAAGGCTCACAGCGCCATCCTGGATGCGGGTGATTTTGAAGCTGAAATCGACTCCTACCTTGACAGTGACGAATATCAGAACACTTTCGGTGAAAACCTCGTGCCTTACATCAGAGGCTACAAGACCGAAGCATTGAGCCACATGATAGGCTTTACCCATACCTTCCAGTTGGTGCGGGGTGCTTCCACTAGCTCTCTCAAGGCAGATTTGGCAGGTAAGTCTCCGAAACTCAACTCACTAGTCATTAATGCAACTCCAACCCCTGTGGTTCCACCTGGAACCACTTTCCGCAACCCGCCAGTCAGTTCACGTGTTCGTCTTGGTGTGGGAGCAAGCGAAGAAGGTAAAGTTTACCGCATCGAAGTCACTGGCTACCGAGCAAATGCGGTTAACCGAGTTTCCAAGTTCCGCCGCAGCAATCAGGTTTACTTGGTACCGTTCGATAAGCTTTCGGAAGAGTATCAACGGATTCACAGACAGGGCGGTGTCATCGCTAGTATCACGCCTGTATAGCAAAAATGGCGATCAGCGATTAGCAGTTTGTTGATAACACCAGACTTAGAGAATAGGTAAGCCCGTTGAGCCACGGCGATGCTCCTTTGGAGGAGCCCTATGCCCCAAATCGAAGACTTGGGGAGAGAGATTCTTTGCCGAATCCCTCTAGGCAAACAAGGGCGATTGCCCAAAGGGCAGACGCTGCTAGGCGTATCGCTCATGGGGAAAAGACGCGCTTGTACACTCGACACCCCCCTTGTTCGAGAGTTAGGGGCGCTTTCCCAAACCCCAGAATAAGGGAGCGACTTGTTCCCAAAGCTATCCTAAGCAGTTGAAACTGGAAGCCCTAACCTCTACGCAGCAATCATCGAGTGCGTACCGTAAGGCATCGCAAAGTAGGTTGGGGTACTTCAGTTGCTAATCGGTGAGTATAAAGTGAGTTTTGAATTCTGAGCAAAACAAGTGTTAGGAGTATTCGCGTAAATTATGGCAACAATAGCACCAATAGAACTCTGGTCCACCCGCGACCTGGAGGATGTACAAGCAGTCATTCGGGCAGTCTACAAGCAGGTTTTAGGCAATCCCCACGTGATGGAAAGTGAGCGCTTGGTGACTGCAGAATCACAATTGAAGGATAGCACTATCTCTGTACGGGACTTTGTCCGGGCAGTTGGTAAGTCGGATTTCTACCGCTCACGTTATTTTGAAGCGTGTGCTCCCTATCGTTTTATAGAATTGAATTTCAAGCACTTCCTCGGTCGTCCACCACAGTCACAAGCGGAGATTTCCGAGCACATCGTTCGTTGTGTGGAAAAGGGATACGACGCTGAAATCGACTCCTACATCGATAGCGAAGAGTACCAGTCAGCATTTGGCGAAAATGTTGTACCCTACAATCGCGGGGTGAAAACGGAAGTTGGGCGCAGCCAGGTTACCTATAACCGTACGTTTGCTCTGGATCGTGGTCCTTCTCAAATTAGTAGCGCTGTTAAATCCTCTCAACTGGTTTATGCAGTCGCTACCAACAGCCCGAACAAGATAAAACCAGCAGATGTTAACCTCGGTGGTTCGGGTGAAGCGAACAAAAAGAAATTCAAGATTTTAGTGCAGGGTTCCAAGTTTGATAGCCCTCGTCGGGTCAGCACCACCGAATACATTGTTCCTGGTGACCGGATGACCCCTCAAATTCAGCGGATTAACCGCACCGGCGCTAAGATTGTCAGCATCACTGAGATTGTCTAGGCATCAACCTTCAAGAATTGCACAGGCATGTTCTTTGCAATTCTTGAGAGCTTTGCTCGTGCTGTGAGATGAGTATTTGCAGGCGATACGCCTAGCAGCGTCTGCCCAAAGGGCAGACGCCCTTGTTTGCCCAAAACAATTCTTTGCCCAATCTCCCTCCCCAAATTTTCGATTTGAGGAGAGGGTACGTCAAGGAAGCATCGCCCAAAAGTGCTCAGACAAAACAGTCTTAAAACGCCATCCTCGCACAAAAATCTGCCCAAGGGGCGATGCTCCTTTGGAACTGTCTTAATAAAAGTGATCAAAAAAACCTTGAACCTCTGGTTTAATGAGTTGAAATTTCGATAAGATTATGCTAGCAACTATGTGCAATGACCAATTGAGCTGTTCCATTGGATGTCACTCATACTCATCATTCGCCATAGGAATTGAAAAATAGCTTTGAACCTATTGTCTAATCAGCTTACCGATTAAATCACGAGAATGATTTCTCAACTTTATCAAACTGAACAATAAACACTTCATTAGGAGAAATTCCCATGGCACTTTGGATTGCAGATGCAGAGTCTGTTGAACTACGCCCCAACACTTCAGAGGATGATCTACAGACGATCATTCGGGCAGTGTATCGGCAAGTGCTAGGCAATGCTCATGTTATGGAAAGTCAGCGCCTTACCAGTGCAGAATCCTTGCTGCGCAATGGTGATATTACCGTTCGAGGATTTGTGAGAGCCATTGCCCAATCCGAACTATACCGCTCGTTGTTTTTTGATACTTCATCCTCCTACCGTTTCATTGAATTGAACTTCAAGCATCTGTTAGGACGCGCTCCTGTTGATCAGACTGAGATTTCTAGACATGTTCTCATTTACAATGAGCAGGGCTACGAAGCGGAGATTAACTCCTACATTGACAGTGATGAGTATATCCAAAGTTTTGGCGAAAACGTAGTTCCTTCCTCACGCGGCAATCGTACTCAAACTGGCATTAAGAATGTCGGCTTTAATCGCACCTTCGCTCTAGATCGAGGATTTGCTGCCTATGATGCTGCTGGCAAAAACGCGAAATTGATTAGTGATGTCGGAGGTAACCTCCCAACAAAAATCAAATTCCCAGCAACTGGCTCTGGAGCTTACAGTAATACTGGCAAGCGTTTCCGGATTACTGTTACCAAGGGTAGTTCTAATCCCCGTATGAATCAGGGCAAAGTCACTTTTAAAGTTGGCTATAACCAAATGTCGCAGAAGATTCAGAACATCCAAAAGACTGGCGGCAAGATTCTCAGCATTACTGAAGTTGCTTAGACCATAATACAGTGATCAGTGAACAGTGAGACAGAGTGCTGCCTTTGGGTTTCCCTTATGCTGGCTCTCCCGTTGGGTTATCACCTTGCTCACTGATAACTGTTCGCTGCGTCTTTGGTAATTACTCCCTTCGATGCTCTAAAATTACCTCTGCCAAAGCGTTGCGTATTTTCTCTGCGCTCTGGTGCGTTTTTAAAATTGGTAATGTTTTAGGTAGAAAGGGAGTAGTTACAGAACGTTTCAAAATCACCGGCGAAGTGGCAAACAAATATCCAAAAAGTTAGTGGTTGTTCTGTTGCTCTTAAAATTCATTGCATGAAATCGATGGATATTACGCAGTTTGTTGAGCTTTCAATTGGGCGTTGGCGATCGCAACGTAGCGCCCACCATTTAGCATTTAGCCACTTTGAAGCTGTGCAATCGGTGATTGATATTATTGCACTCTCACCTGACGATCCGGATGTCATGACTCTGTGTAAGTCATACAATATTGACCAAAGCCAGATTGTGTCTCCCTTTGGGATGTCTTGGGAGGGACAGTCGGATTGGGATGAAGACGCACAGATGAAAGGGAGTAGTATACTCGTACCAGTTCCCGATCCTAATGTCCCTAATCGGGGCAAATTACTTAGAGATCAGGGATACGCTGAAACCATCGCAGCGGCTGGTGACTATCACCTGACAGAAGATGGGACATTTGTCCTGCTGACGACATATGATCGAGCAGCGGCTGAAGAGAAAATTTGGTTTGCCAATCCAAACTTGCGATTTCGCGTGTCACTCATCAAAACGAGTGGTGGAAGTGGAGTGGTGACTGCATCGTTTGCCTCAGAAATTCGTTCGTCGAGTAGTTCAGTAAACAGTTAACAGTAAACAGTGATCAACTGACAACTGATAATTGATAACTGATAATTGATAACTGATAACTGATAGATCATGACTTCAGCAAAAGCCAATGACTTAACGACGCTGGCTCAGTGGATGGCAGGCGATTTCAGCAATTACAAGCAATCCTACCACAAGCCTCAGCAATTTGCTCATATCCATATCTTTTTTCGTCCCTTACCCTTTGAGTTTTTCAATGCGATTGGTTTTTACTCAGAACAGGTTTACGATCACGACTTATGGAGTCCCTATCGTCAGGGAGTGCATCGATTAATTGACGAGGGAGAGCAAATTTATATAGAAAATTACAGTCTGAACGATCCATTGCTCTATGCAGGAGCAGCACGGGAATTAAGCATTCTCAGAACTATTACACCAGATTGTATCGAACGACGATATCACTGCTCTATGATTTTCAAACGACAGGGCGAGATGTTTCAAGGCAGTGTCGAGCCAGGGAACAAATGCTTAATCGAGCGAAAGGGCTGTTTAACGTATCTCATCAGTGATGTGGAGCTGACAGCAACAACGTGGGTTAGCCTGGATAAAGGTATGGATGTTAATACCCATCAACAAGTTTGGGGATCCACGTTTGGGGCGTTGGAGTTTGAAAAGCGGGAGAGTTTTGCACATGAACTTCCCGAGTATCGTCTTTGAAGCAACAGTTTTATGAACGCCTTAGGTGAGCAAACGGAAGCTGGGGTAAAAATAGGGATGTTACCACCGGAAGCTGAAAAAAAAATGCAATGCTGGATCCGGAGCCGACATCTGATCTGTTCCGGAAATTTTTTTGTTTTTGAATCAGTGGATTACAGTGCAGTTGAACGATTTTCAGAGTGTATTGCAGCACTGGGAGGGGCGTTATTATCCATTGAACCCATTGGCAAAATCTGGATGGGCGATCATCGTCAGGTGATTCTTTATCGGGCGAAGGCAAGTTTACATACGCCTCATCATACCTTAAAACAATACTGGCTAAAATACGGTGGTTTTCGCACAAGGTTTGATGAGCGTGTTTAGTAGAATAATGGATAAAAGAATTCAAGATCGGGAAATTATCAAAAAATTAATTACTGATTACGTCAATGAAGCTTTAACCAGAAATGACGTGGAAAAATAAATAATTTTTGATACAGAACACGACCATTATCAATTAGTGAATGTTGGTTGGCGAAATCGCCATCGGGTTTACGGTTGTGTGCTGCATTTCGATATTAAGAATGATAAGATTTGGCTTCAATATAATGGTACAGAAATTGATTTTGCAGAGGAATTAATCAAACAGGGTGTACCAAAAGAGGATGTTGTTCTTGGGTTTCATTCGCCTTTTATGCGACAGTTTACAGAATACGCAGTTGGTTAAGCAAGACAATCCATACAAACAATTCATGAGCGATGTCAATGAACGTACCGATTTTGATAGTCCCTGGAAAGAAGTTTTAGAAGCTTACTTTCCTCAAGCAATGCAATTCTTCTTTCCCGAAACTGTTGCATTGATTGATTGGGAACGTCCCTACGAGTTTCTGGATAAAGAATTTCAACAAATTGCCCGCGAAGCCGAACAAGGCAAACGATACGCTGATAAATTAGTTAAAGTTTGGCGTACCCAAGGACAAGAGCTTTGGTTATTGGTGCATGTCGAAATTCAAGCCCAACCGGAAGAAAACTTTGCAGAGCGGATGTTTACATACAGCTTTCGGATTTTTGACCGCTTCCACCAGCCTGCTGTTAGTTTAGCAATTTTGTGTGACGCTAACCGTCAATGGCGACCAAATAGCTACAGTTATAGTTATCCCGATACTCGGTTGAACTTTGAATTTGGAACTGTCAAGCTTTTGGACTACGAAAGCCGTTGGACAGAACTCGAAGTAAGTGAGAATCCTTTTGCAACCGTGGTGATGGCGCATTTGAAAACACAACAGACACGCCAACAACCCCAGGAACGCAAAACTTGGAAATTTAGCCTGATTCGCCGACTCTATGATTTAGGCTTGCAAGAGCAGGATATCCGTAACCTATATCGATTTATTGATTGGGTTATGATATTGCCAAAGGCGTTGGAAGCAGAGTTTTGGGAACAGTTCAAACAATTTGAACAGGAGCGTACTATGAGATACGTTACTACAGGTGAGCGCATTGGCTATGAGCGCGGTAAACAGGAAGGTAAACAGGAACAGACACAGACGCTCATTCTACGACTATTACAAAGACGGGTGGGAGAATTATCATTAGAAGTGCGATCGCACATCCAATCTCTCACTCTTTCTCAGCTAGAAGAACTTGGTGAAGCCTTGTTAGATTTTACCGCGATGGAGGATTTGCTCAATTGGTTGCAAGCAAATCAAAGCGAGTAGCACCTTACCATATAGGCTTCGCCACATCTTGAATCACAAAGAATGTTGTCAGGAAACATTTTTCCACGCCAGCGTATTAAGCTCAGTATATATATTGATCTCAAACCGCAAGCTGGAACAATGATAATTTGGACACCCAATCAACCACTGCAAAACGGACGCTTTATCATTCAAAAAGTCCTTGGTAGCGGTGGCTTTGGTATTACCTACAGTATCCTCGAACAGCGTACGGGTAAATTATTTGTCCTGAAAACCCTCAACCACATTCAGCAAATAAGAAAAGACTTCTCGGAACGACAGGTAAAATTTGTCCAGGAGATGACGCGGTTAGCACGATGCACTCACCCCCATATTGTGAAATTTGAGGATGTCATCCAAGAAGATGGACTGTGGGGGATGCTGATGGAATATATTGATGGCGTGGATTTAAAGACTTATGTTGATGAGGGTGGGCAATTGTCAGAGGATGAAGCCTTACGCTACATTAACCAAATTGGGCAAGCTTTAGAATATGTCCATCAACAAGGATTCTTACATCGGGATATCAAGCCTCATAATATTATCTTGCGCCGTGGCAAACAAGAAGCAGTATTGATTGATTTTGGTCTTGCCCGTCAGTTTAGCACTGGTGAAAAATCCATCAGCATGACGAGTGATGGAACCGAGGGTTATGCACCCATTGAACAGTACAGAAGAAAGGGCAATTTTGGTGCGTATACTGATGTTTATGCTTTAGCCGCAACGTTGTATTTTTTGCTGACAGCTGATGCGCTCAAAGCTGCTGACGAAGAAATAGTTTCAGATCTTCGTCGCAAGTATGAGGATGAAGAATTACCACCGCCAAAGCAATTTAACCCCGAGATTAGCCATAGAGTAAACGAGGCGATTCTCAAAGGGATGGCATTGGAACCACAAGATAGAGTGCAGACGGTGCGGAAGTGGTTATAATTGGTGATGCCCAGAAAAGTAAATCCTCCAATTCCTCAAGTATCAATCTCCAATCCACAACCGAAAATACAAAATCAACAATCAATTTATATTGCAACCCCAGTAGTAAGTTCAAAACAGTCTTCTCAAGGAATTTTGAAGTGGCTAGAAGGAATTATACCCAAAAATTCAAAATCAGATGATGAGATTAGGTTAATCACAGCGAAGATGGACTACACCCAACTGCGTGACTTACTCACAGCAGGAAATTGGAAACAAGCTGATGAAGAAACAAGGCGAGTTATGCTAGCGGTAGCGAGGAGAGAAAAAGAAGGTTGGCTTAATGGTGAAGATATTGATCACTTTCCCTGTGAAGACCTCCGCACAATTGACCAATTGTGGGTAAAATACAGCAATGGGCGCTTTGGCTTCTCTGTGCAAAAGGGCATTTATCAAAGTCTGGGTGGAACCAGAGAATACGACACGAAGATTTGGGAAGCTTTTGCCGACGCAGTCGGTTGGAGGTTGGTGTTTGGGGAGGAAGAGTGGTGGAGTGGCGATATTTTTTATGACTACAGGATCACACCCAAGGGACACCTCCCCGTTGGGGGTCTGTGGGGGTGGTTAGCACGGCACCCTGTTCTTTGTCTTCTTCTCTCACGTCGAGACTTGTAGAATTTAACATATAAGGCTTACAGATTTTTATTAAGATTTATATACGAGTCACTTTGGGTCGAAGTTTTGAGGGTTCTGGCTTTGGGGTGTTATTGATATCATATAGATAATGATTTTGCACAGCGTTGCAGGTCAATTTTCTACTAAATTTCACTATGCCTGCAAAAGATATCTTTCACAACGCAGTCAAACATGCACTTGAAAAAGATGGATGGTTGATTACAGACGATCCAATATATTTGGATTTCGGCGGAGTTGAAATTTATATTGATTTAGGTGCAGAAAAAATAATTGCAGCAGAGAGAGAAGGAGAAAAAATTGCCGTTGAAGTCAAAAGTTTTATTGGAGGTTCAGCGATTTCTCAGTTTCACACAGCTTTGGGACAATTTATTAACTATCGAACTGCCTTGAATCAAGAGCAACCAGAACGAGAATTATTTTTAGCTGTTCCCAACATCACTTATGAAACATTTTTTAAACTTGAGCTAGTTCAAATTGTTATCCAATCTCAAAACCTCAAGCTGCTGATTTACGAACCAGAACAGGAAGTGATTGAACGATGGATAAGATAGTTCAATATCGGGAAATTATCAAACGATTGATTACTGATTACGTTAATGAAGCTTCAACCAGAGATGACGTAGAAAGACAAATGATTTTTGATACGGAACATCACCATTATCAATTAGTGAATGTTGGTTGGCGAAATCGCCATCGAGTGTACGGTTGTGTGCTGCATTTCGATATTAAGAATGATAAGATTTGGCTTCAATATAATGGTACAGAAATTGATTTTGCAGAGGAATTAATCAAACAGGGTGTACCAAAAGAGGATGTTGTTCTTGGGTTTCATTCGCCTTTTATGCGACAGTTTACAGAATACGCAGTTGGTTAAGCAAGACACATCATATATCAAAATGGAGAAGCCAGAGATTTACTTTAAGAGTGCAAGGAAGTTTAAGCAGGCGTTGTTAGATGTGTTGTAACGAGTTTAAATTCCCTCACAATAGTGTGTTCCATAATTTGAACAGGAGCGCAATATGAGCTACATTATTCCAAACTACATTCCAATGAGCGAGGTTAGTAGTAATGTTGAAGTCAGTTGAAGGAGTTTTTAAAAACGGTGCGATTGAGTTATCTGAAGTACCATCCGATGTAGTAGAAAGCCGCGTCATCGTTACTTTTTTAGAAGCAAAGCCAGTTCAATTCACTCCACAAATAATGTACTTCGGTATGTTCGCTGATTCCAATCAACAATCAACCGAAGAAGATTTCAAAATAGCAGAATTTCATGGTGATTTTGGCGATGAATTAGACTGGTCTTAGATAAAAATGAAATATGTTATTGATACTCATGCTCTGATTTGGTTCCTAGAAGGTAATCCCCGCTTGGGAAGTAACGCGAAAACAATTCTTTCCAATCCTGAGAGCCAATTAATTATACCTGCTACAGCTTTAGCTGAGGCTGTTTGGATTGTAGAACGTGGACGAACATCGATTTCTTCAGCAATTGCTTTACTTTCAGCAGTCAATGCGGACACTCGTATTGTAGTATATCCATTAGACACAAACGTCATTCAACAAACTATCAATTTATCTGCTATTGCAGAAATGCACGACCGACAAATTGTTGCAACTGCGATAGTTTTGGTCAATCAAGGAGAAACTGTTGTTTTGTTAACCTGTGACCAAAATATTACCGCATCAGGATTGGTAACTATTATTTGGTAACTTCAAATAATGATTTTTTCAATTATTCTTGATTTGCTTCAGACGAACTATTACCACCTTCTTTTTGAAACTCTTCTATAACTGACTTAATTTCCTCTGCTTCAACATCTGCTTGTTCACTTTTGGAGTAGATTAGCAGGAGGATAATGCTTGTAGGTGATTCAAGCTAATAGATCAGGCGATAACCACCACTTTTACCTTTTTGGATATCACTGTTACGAACTCGTACCTTGAAAACAGTGTTTCCTGTTCCAGATATTTGATCGCCAACAAAGTCTCCTGCTTGTAGTTGTGCAATTATCGGCTGAATATCAGATCGAATGTGGCGATACTTTTTAGATAGGGTGCGTAGTCGGCGCTGGAATTCATCTGTAAAATTAACTTGAACTGAGGGTGGTTCACTCTGCATCAATTCCATCCCACAGTTCTGAAACAGGTTTAGTTTTTCCAACTTTTGCTTCTTGCAATGAAGTGCGAAGACTGTTTAACACAGATTCTTTTGGTTCATCATCTTCATCCATCTCATCTTCCACAAATAGCACAATCACTTTAACGCGGCTATGCTTTTGAACTGTCAGCGGTTCATCCAAACACAGTGTACCGTTTTCGTCAACGCTTCCCATGACTTCTTGTGCTTTCATTTTTCCTCCCAAAGTCTGTCAGCTTATCTTCTTATAATATTTTGCACCAATCTCAAGAAAGTTATTATTACTGTATATCGAGTCTAGGATGGAGCTAAGAATGACTATAATAAAAAATAAAAACCGTAAAAATACATATAAAAATTACCAATGCCTGCCAAAGTCACCCTCACAATTACTCAAGGGAAATCACCAGGACGGCAATATACTTTCGACTCTCGCACGACCTGTATAATTGGCAGAGCAAAAGACTGGAACCCGCAACTACCAGATGATGATGATCATCTTACCATTTCCCGCTATCACTGCTTATTAGATATCAACCCGCCAGATATTCGCGTGCGGGATTTTGGTAGTAGAAATGGAACTTACGTAAATGGTAAAAAAATTGGACAACGCCAATCAAAGCAAACTCCAGAAGAAGCTGCAAAGTTGGAATTAACAGAGTATGATTTGCAAGATGGAGATGAAATTAAACTGGGTAATACGGTGTTTGTCGTTGGAGTTTAAGTTGAATTAGAATCACTTAAAATTCCTCCTTTCATCCCAGGTACAGTTAATATTCATCATGTCAACCAACGCCCAACACAAGCACCATTCTTCTTAGAATTGATTAAACGCTTGTTGGGTTTAGCAGAGAAAGGTGACGAAAATCTCATAGCAATTCGTGGTTATAGCATTATCCAACTATTAGGAAAAGGTGGTTGTGGCGAAGTTTATTTAGCGCAGCATAATCAAACCAACAATTTTGTCGCCCTGAAAGTTATGTTACCTGCAGTTGCTGCAAATGACAGGGCAATACAAATGTTTCTCCGGGAGACAGAAAATACGAAAGCGTTGCGACATCCTGATGTCGTGAAATTGCTTGATTATGGTTACTCCGAGAGCATTTTCTTTTTCACAATGGAGTATTGTGAAGGTGGTACTGTTACTGACTTAATGCAGCGACAGGGAGGAAAGTTATCAATAGATATTGCTCTCCCAATTACTCTCCAAGTTTTAAACGGTTTAGAATACACCCACAACGCAGAAATTCCTAATGTCAAATTAGGTAATAGTGGATTTGGTAAAGGTAGGGGTTTGGTTCACCGCGATCTCAAACCAAGTAATATTTTTCTGGGCAATGTTGATGGTAAACTCACAGTAAAAATCGGAGACTACGGTTTATCAAAGGCGTTTGATTTGGCAGGTTTAAGCGGTGAGACCAGCGCTGCGGGAGGGTTTCCCGACAGCCAGGCGACTGGCGAACCCGGAGGGTCAAACTTTAACAGGTTATAAAGCAGGTACTCCCGTTTTGATGTGTCGCCAGCAACTCTTAAATTATAAGCGTGTTCAACCAGAAGTCGATGTGTGGGCTGCTGCTGCTTGTCTCTACTATATGCTGACAGGATTTTTTCCTCGTAATTTCACTGACAGAGACCTCTTGAAAGCAGTATTAGAAAATGACTGCGTACCTATTAGCCAGCGTGATGCAAGTATACCTCAACGACTGGCAGAGGTGATTGATTTAGCTTTGGTGGAGAAGCCAGAAATTTACTTCAAGAGTGCGACGGAGTTCAAGCAGGCGTTGTTGGATGTGTTGTGATATTAACCACTGTTCACTGTTCACTGTTCACTGTTCACTGTTCACTGTTCACTGTTCACTGTTGTCGCCTAGCATTCAAATTAATAACTTGCTCCAACCGAGATAAAGCACTCACAGCCGACTCCCGTACATAAGAATCAGCAGACTCATCATTCGTCAAACCTTTCAAGACTTCTATTGCTCGATCATCTCCCGATGCTGCGAGTGCGTTGACGACTGACACCGCCACCGCTACATTATCTGTCGTTTTCAGCGCCTCATCCAAGATATCAAAAGCAGGAGAACCAACCTCACCCAACGCCATCACAGCTGCAATATGAACCACTGGATTGGGGTCATTGATGGCAGTTTGCAATCCTTGCAAACCTTCAGTTGGAAAGGGAACATCTGGATAGTTTACCGCAATTTGTGCCAGCGCCTTTGCACAGCTACCCCGGACAGTCACATTGTTGCTGTTGAGTAATGATTTTACCAGAGATGGTACGCTATCTACACCAATGACACCTAAAGTCTTGACTGCTGCTCGACGAAGGGTGACATCTTCATCATTGAGAACACTCATCAGACGAGGAATCGTATTTTCATCACGATTTTCAGCCAACTCGAACATCGCCCGTTCTCGCAGGTGGGGGTTGGGGTGTTTCAGTTGTTCAAATAGCGAATCTACTGTCATGGGTTTATTATGTTGCTGGATGCAGGAGTGTGAGTTGCTTTGGCTCGAATCAACCAGTTTTGGTCATTTGCTGCAATTGCGTGAGCGTTGGTATCGCCGAGTTTCTCCAGAGCCATTAATGCAGCATACTTCAGATCCCAGATTTTTGTCTCCAGAACGGCTTTCAAAAGTGGAATAGCACTCGTATCGCCGAATTCACCTAGAGCGATCGCCGCCCCCGCCCGAGATTTCTGAAACTGAGGTTCGCGATTGTTCAAAGCTTCAACAAGCAAATCGTAACCCGGAGCATACTTGAGCCAACCCAAGAGTTTCATCACATGGTAATGTGCTCCGTAGTCATTGTAAGCTTCAGCGGCATAGGTTGCCATCAGGGCTTCACCAGCACTATCGGGATACGCCTCTAATATAGTCTTTGTCGCCAGATAACAACGCCCAAAATCAGTATCATAAAGTTCTCTAATCAAAAGTTCCAGTGTTGGAGTCTGCTCGTAAGCATGTACCAACTTCAAATCTCTTGGATGGTCAAAAATGACTTGCTCTAGTGAGGGTTGAATATCTGTAAAGGCGATCGCTCCCGCTGGAATACCAGCTTCTGCCAACAAACGAATCCCGCGCAGACGAAACACAAGTGATACCGGACACTGGGCAATAGTCGGAATAGCAGCGTAATACCGAGCATCGATCAAATCTTGGATACACAACCGACGCGCATACACATTCGGGTGTTGGAGCAAGGCAAGCACTTTCTCAATGGGCGAGTAGTCCCCAGTGAAGCGACAAACGGCAGAGATAGCTGCACTTGCTGTGGGTTTGTCGGTAGCATCCACAAATTTACGGATGCGTTCTACTGCTGGCGGATAATCTAACTTTGCCAGGGTATGGATAATCACTCGATAGGTTTGTCCTGGCTTTTCCAGCAATTGAGCAATTTCTTCGAGGATATCTGAGTCTTGGGTGCCAATTTCACCAATTGCCCATACCGCATTTTCCACGGTATAGCAGTCTTCATCTGCCAAGCAGGCGCGAATGGCTGACAAAGCAACCTTGGCTTGCAATTTCCCCAGCGACTCTACTGATTTCCGTCGCACGATGCGGTTATCCAGGGAGGGGTCGGTGTTTTGCACTGCCCGAATCAGCGCGTTGATTGAGCGCTCTGTCGCGAAGTTTACCAACTCGGAAGCAGCCACGTAGCGAGAGTCATCCTCCGCCAACTGGTCTAGAGGCGTATCCAAGAGGCTAATAGCTTGTTCTTCGGTTAATCCAAAAAGATTGGAAAAGCGCTTATCCATGAGTTATTAGTTAACAGTTAACAGTTAACAGTTAACAGTTATCAATTTGAAGAAGAATTCAGAATACAGAATTCAGTATTCAGAAGGAAGAAAGAAAGAATTTAGTTTTCCGACTTCCGACTCCTTCACTGATAACTGATGACTGATAACTGATAAAAAAGATGAACCTGGGGATTCTCAAACCAATACTTAACCTTTCTGGGCAAAGCACTAGATTAAGAATCCCCAGGACTGACGAACCTAAGTCCAATCAGCTATGAGAGATTATGAACCTATGAGAGGGAGTTGATTACATAGTCGAGGAGATTGTTGTACTCAACCAAAGCTTGAGCAGACATGTCGCGAGGAGCACAACCACGGTTACGAGCGAATCTCAGTGCTTCAACGTAAGGAGCGGTGGGCAGTTCTAAAGCGCGATAGACTTCACGACCACCAGCAATACCCCACTCATCCAATGGACCAGTACCGCCAACTACCAAGCTGTACTGGATGAGGCGCATGTAGTGCTTGATGTCGCGCAAGCACTTGTCTTTCTTAACTTGAGTGCCGTTAGCTTCAGCAGGTTCGTTCAGGTAAGGATACTTCTTGATAGAAGCATCGTAAGCTTCTTTAGCTACGTTGTCGAGATTGCCAGCGAGCTTTTCAGCAGCTTCCAGACGAGCACCAGCGCGTTGGATGCTACCTTGAACGGATTCTAGGTCAGAGGTGCTGGGGAAACGACCAGCCGCATCAGCAGCCGCGATGACTGTGGTCACAACTGATTTCATGTTTTGGTATCTCCAGAAATAGATATTTAAGCGTTTATTTCAATTCAGTTCGTTAAATTGCTTTGGCTATTGCTTAGCTCAAAGCAGAAATAACGCGATCAAAGTAGCTAGCTGCTTCAGCTGTTAAAGCAGAGCAATCACCTTGAGTAGAACCCATTTTGCGGAATCTCTTACCACCATATTCTTCTGTATTGGTGTCGTTGATGTGAGCCAGTGAACTAGCCTTCATGATTTGAACAGCTCTGACTGTGGAGCCGGTGGGTACGCCCAGAGCCGCATAGGTTTCTTTCAAACCATTGAGACAGCGATCATCAAGAACAGAAGCATCACCAGCCAACAAAGCGTAGGTGATATAACGCAGGACGATTTCACCATCGCGCAGACAAGCAGCCATGCGGCGGTTGGGATAGCAGTTACCACCAGCTTGGATCAAGCCTTGGTTTTCGCAAATCATCCCAGCGACAGCATCAGAAACGATACAGCTAGCATTGCTGGCGATCGCGTTGACAGCATCAAGACGCTTGTTACCTTCAGCAATAAAACCACGGAGTGCGCCAATTTCACCTGTACTTAGGGTACCAGTTTTAGCATCTGCTCCGACAACGGCTCTGGAAAATGAGTCGAGCATTGAACTCTCCTTGTTTTAAAAATTCTTACCTTGTTTTGGACAAGACATCTCTGAAGATAGAAGAAGAGGTATGCGAGCGTCTCAGTTATGAGAAATAAAGTAATAATCTGTAACAATTGCTATATTTTGAAGTCAAGTTTAAGCCAAGGAAAGTTGGCTCTTAGCCCTTTGATAGTTATCAGTTCCATCCCTTGGCTGACGTATTGTCTGAAAAGTTTAGGCAAGATATATTTTGTGATTTTGTAGAGGCGTAAGCGCCTTCATGCAGGATGCTTAGTCCTGATCTGGTTTGGTTATGGACTTTAGACTAAAAGCCCATGAACATTTGAACTACTCTATCTGGGCGATCAGGTGTTTAATCACATTCTCTTTAATCATTAACTGCCGCAGGACTTCCAAAAGCAGCCCTTGAGCCTGCTTCTCATTCAGTCCTTGCACCTGTTGTTCGTATGTTTTCAGGCTAAACTCTTGCTCTAAGCTAAGTTCTATCGGAATTTCCCTCATAATTGCCTCAAATCGCGTGAATTTAATGAGATGTGAAAGAACCAATAAAATTCAAACTGGAATTGTCATTGTCTTAAATAAATCTTTTGGCAGTGACTTTTCTAAGTATTTAGAAATTTGTCCTCTTGTTAACTAATATAACAAAAAATTGACAATATAACCACTTTGGATACTTCTCTCAGATGGCAAAAAACATCAACCAATGCGGTGAAGGTTTGATCGTATAAGCTGCCCCGCCTTGTGAAGAGTGTAGGTAATTCACTCCACATAAAGTTCAAGCCAAATTATCTAAAGTTTCGTTAAGTTTTTTAAACTTAGTCTAATGAAACTTGCATTGAGAACAGTAACGACTCACGTTGGTCATGGGATTTGCACGTTCAAACAAATCGCAGCGATGCCCCAGAGCAAGTGATAGGTGCGATTCGCCTTGCGATAGCTTCGCTTCACGCTCAACAGATAACCGCCAGAAGAATACCTAATTTAAAGTTCGCCCAAGCCAAGTGCCGCAGGCATACGCTCATGCTGAGCGCCAAGGGCGCATAGGAAGAAGATATAGGACTCCTCCAAAGATTTTTGCTCAGCTACCTACACCTCAAATAGCCTTCTTAAGAGTTCCCTGGTCCCTCCCTACGCAAGTCATTTCACCCTTCGGGTTCGCCAGATGCCTACGGAGGGAAACCCTCCTGCAGCACTGGTCTCACCAAATCAAACCAGATTCCCATAGGTCATCTTAGACAGGAAACGAAGTAGTTCTCAAAACTCCTCATCGGCGAAAAATTCAGTTTCGTCTTCTAATCTCGAATTCCTTTGCTCGGAACCAGCAAGACCCCACAGGGGTTGCAGCAATGCTACACCAACTATCCCTATACCAGCACAAAAAGCTAGCACTATACCTACTGGAATTTGAATCGACTGAAAAGTCAGAAGTTTTAAAGAGACTGGTTCAGCGTTTTGTACTGAGAGGATAGCTACTCCCAGCACCCATGAAGCTATAACTATCGATATCAGGAGATTAGCAAAAGTTTTCATGGCAGTTTTAATTATTCTTTATAACTACAGGATAATTCAGGATAATTACTGTTATGTCGTCTTGTGCTTATCTAAGAGCTTGTAGTCAGTATCTCTTGTCTCGTAAGGCTTCTTACATTGTAGCTAATAGAACGTGAGTTCGACGAACTCAAAAAATGGCAGGAGGTAGGGCAGGTAAGTCTTTTGGTTAAATATAAGCGTGATGGTTTTTGTGGTAAATAAGTATATGCAATGCTCAGTGAATAATTTTTGTGCGACAAACTTAGCAACTATTAGACCGGTAATATTAACGCCCCGATGCGTAACTTGACTAACCCACAAATTGTCAGAATTATCTGTTCATATTTCTCTTGATTAAGGCGAAATATGAACAGAGGCTACTCGAAATATCTTAACCAGACGAATGATATGCTCTACGAAAATGCGCTCGGTTGATAATTCTTTGTTTGACAGATAGTTTTACCTTTCGACCTCCACCTGCCTAATTGACACTCCCCTGCCTAAAGGCGAGGGGATTCTACATTCATCGTCAGAACTT
>NZ_QMEB01000198.1 GCF_012912135.1 Brasilonema bromeliae SPC951
AGTTCTGACGATGAATGTAGAATCCCCTCGCCTTTAGGCAGGGGAGTGTCAAAAATAGTTCCCTGTGTGTCAATGCGACCGAAATCAAAGCTTACCTTGAGCAGTGTAACCCCAATAACTAGAAGGATAGGAATAACCCAGAATACTCTGTGCTTCCGATAGAGGTAAAAGCACAATCCAGGCGGTACCAAGGCAATAATTAGCCAAATCAAAGGTCGAAGCCAAAGTACAATTCGACTGGGCCACTCACTTGCTTCCAGCGTCCACATCACAAACTGAAAGTCCATTAATAACCATAACCAGAACAGACTAATGAACCAAATAGTGATAGACACAATCCACAGTCCAAAGAAAAGAAATTTTGCAGAATAACGATTAGATGAAGTCATAGTCTCCCTCAATGGTGATGGCGGCGGATGCCGTAGCTAAGTTTGAACTACGCTAAAATAAAGACGGTTTAATCAAGGCATGGGTAGGGAATTGAACTAATGACAACACAGACACTAACTCTTCAAATCCCAGAAATACTTTATCAGCGTTTAGTCAACACTGCCCACGCGCAACGTCGCCCGATTGAAGAGGTAATTGTTCATGCTTTACAGGTGGGTAGTCCTCCGGAATGGGATGATGTACCAGAGGAATTTCAAGCTGACCTCGCGGCTTTAGATAAACTAGATGACAATAGCTTGTGGCAAATAGTCCGCAGTTGCAAAACAGCAGACCAAATGGAGCGATACAACTTTCTGCTCTTGCGTAACTCTAGTGGTAATATTACAGATGCAGAACAATTGGAACTAATAAAACTGCGTCACGAAGCTGACCGTTTTATCCTATGCAAAGCCCAAGCTGCTGTGTTACTCCGTTGGCGAGGACATCATGTGCCGACTCCTTAAATCAGTTATCAGTTATCAGTTATCAGTTACCAGGCGGGCTGGTGGGGGATGCGCTCCCCGCCACCAACGCCTTCCACCAATTGGTGGGGGACGTAAGACCCAAGGATTTAACTGATAACTGTTTACTGTTCACTGTTCACTGTTCACTGGGGAAACAACACCTCTATTTAATCCGCGTACACAGAGATGGTCTGAGCATTTTACTTGGAGTTCTGATGCTACAAAAGTTGAAGGTTTAACTACTATTGGTAGGGCTACAATTGTTTGCCTGCGAATGAATAATCCAGTAATAGTTGTTGCCCGACGACGTTGGACAATTATTGGCTGGCATCCTCCTGATGATTGACTAGAATAGAATTTAGGCGTAGGGTGCGCTAATTAGGAGTGGGATCTGCTATGGACTCACAGAAGTTGACAGCGGATAGAGTAGCTAATGTTTTATACCTTCTCTTTAAGTATTTCAGCGCTTGTTTATAATTAAGCACCCAAGACAATTATTGTGGAAGGATTGAGCCTAAAGTTGCGGCAATTTCATCTGTTTTCAGGATTGGTTAAAATAGCTTTTGGTTGATTAGCATCAAATAGAGAAGCAGACAATAGAATAATCGGTTTGTTTGTTTGGTTTTCTCCATAATGAACCATTCCAGCAGGTTCAATTAAAGAATCTCCTACTGTAAGCTGTATAGTTTTCCCTTTTTGAAGAATCAATTGTGTGCCATTAGCTTTCGTTACTTTAGCCTCTCCTTGCACAACAGTATAAGTTAAAGTTCCCGCCTCTACTCGTTCAATCTGCATTCCCGGATGAATATGAGTAGGGAGTTTTGTTCTTGGTGCGATTGTATAGCGTACAAGCTCAAGAATCTGCTTTTGATCTTGAGTCGGATAACCACTCGCTAAAACTTCACGGCTAACAGATTGAGTGTAAGTATTGGGTGAGGGGCTTTCTTGGCTGTTAACAACTACACTGCCAAAAGCCAGGATAGCTAAGGGGAGAATCACAGACGCTTTTGTGATCTTAAAAGTTTTTTGTTGGGGTAATTTCATAAATATTAATTTTCCTTAACATCTCTGATACAAATGGCACTAAGGTAAGCTGAAACACTTGTGGTTTAAGCAGTTTGCAATTGCTTACGTAATTCATGCCGGGGTTTCGTTTGATTCGGGCGTAACTATAGTTTTGTGTTTTTTCATTTTTATAGATGTATCAATCAAACTTTCTCTTTAGCTGGTGTGGCGATTCCGCGCCGAACCAGATTTGCCTCAAGTTCCTTGATGAATCTAAAGTCTTCCTCCACCAGAGGCTGACTTGAGCTGCCAAATGAGTTCTCACTTCCCAAGGGTTTCTTCTCAAGAAAAGCAAAGGCCCGCCGGAATTCATGTGGAACAGCCTCAATTGGCGAGTCAAAGTGACAGGAAATAATTCGCCCAAAATCCCAAGTTGCAACTTTGTCAGCCCAGTGGAGTACTTGTCTCGGTGCTTGGGGAAGAATGAGGATTTGCAAAATTGGTGCTACAAATGGACGCCCATGTCCTCGTAGGGTATCAAATGACTGCTTCCAGTTCTGTTTCCATCGAAACGGAAACAAACCAAAGTACGCCTTTGGTGAGTGGTTTGGTGCTTGAAAAGTATCGCGAAATGTCTGCACCAGTCCAGTGACCTCCAAGGCACTTGGACGAAAGTAAATTGCAAATAAACATATCCGTTGCCATCCCTTGCGGCGGTTTGCTTCATTATCCTCAATGACTTCAAAGGTATTGTCTCTAGCGTGAAACAGCAAGGGATATGGATCTAATTGGATGATAGCTGGTGGTTCTTCTGGCAGAGATAGGACAGAGTCGGTTACGAGTAGGGTGCGCGATTGCCTGTGAAAAACCGCAACTTCCGCAAAAGAACCCCGTCCCAAGTTGATGTCCAACACTGCATAGTCAAACTCATCAGCAAAGGGCGCTTGTCTGCTGTCCTCTGGAAGCACTTGAGTTCGTTTTTGGGGAAAGCCAAGCCAACTTAACGGCAGGTTAAACGGCAAACTCCACTGATGCGGGGCAACAAAAACCTGTGCACTGGGAAAGCGTCTGGCAAAAGGACCAACGAAAACTTTGTGCTCCAAACCAGAACTCGTTGGCAGAATGATATACTTAACTTCACCATGAACAGCCACCAACTCGTTCACCAAGCGCACACACTCAGTCGTCGGAGCAACAGGCGCATAGACAAGTAGACCCCCTGCCCAGAGCTTTACGACGGTCATACGAATCGGTACGATAGTGTAGAGGATGCCTTGAAGTTGATCGAATGTCCAGATAGTGTCCTTAACTATTTCTCTACACAGTGTCCGTCGCCTACCGTAGGGGTAGAGTGGTACAACAGGCCAAAAGGACCATGACCAATCTTTCGGATTGGTGCTTGGATCCATCCATTCCTCTTGCGGCTGTAACCTTGAGTGAGGTTCCTGTGAGTTCATCGTCGCTCGACCTCAGAAGTGCTCCTTTTCAATTTCTAACATTGGAAAGGTTGTTGTTGATGTTGGAAGAAGTTATTGAGGACAAAATATAGCGATTCTTACTTGCATACTACACACACGCACGCGGTAGGGGCACGGCATTGCCCATACGTGTCAACTTAACGTTCAAGCCTTAATTCCACGTTGATTTAACCTCACCCCCCTTCGGGTTCACCAGTCGCCTCTGTCGGGAAAGCCGTCATTCGCGCTGGATTCACCGTAAAGCTACGCTTAACGTCCCCTCTCCTTAGTAAGGAGAGGGGCGGTTTTGGCGTAAGACAAAACCGGGGTGAGGTAGAGCGACAATTGTGGGCAAGTAGAATAAAGCATCTCGGTAACCTAAGAACAAGAGTTTCAGCTTAAGTTGACACCAATGGGCTAGCCTTTACCCCTACAAATAACGTGTATTGTACCCAATTGAGAACTCGCGCTTTTAAAAACTATGCACCCACAGCTTCTTTCGCAGCGTACATCACTTCCAGAGTAATTTGACTGAAATTGCGATCGCGAGCAAATTTCTCGGTGTTGCGCTTGACTTTACCACGTACAAAGCCAGGAACCTTGTTCAATTCTGCTTGAGCTTCTTTAGTCCATGCCAAATCGGAATCAGCAGAAATGCCCTTGGTAATAACTTCCTTGGTATCATGTCCGCCAAAGATTTCCAAGAGGTGGTCTTCCATTCCCAAGGTGAAGGAATTATAAACCAAATCTGCAATTTGATTTGTCCCTTCGTAACCCATGAATGGTTTGTAACCAATGGGGAAGTTCTGGATGTGAATGGGTGCTGCAATCACACCGCAGGGGATATCCAAGCGTTTACCAACGTGGCGTTCCATTTGGGTACCGAAGATAGCAGAGGGTTCGACGCGGGCGATCGCATCCCCAATTGCACCATGATCCTCGGTGATCAGCACTTCATCACAATACTCGCTCACCTGCTGGCTGAACCACTCCGCATCGTACTTGCAGTAAGTTCCAGCCCAGACAACGTGAATGCCCATTTCTCGTGCCAGAATCTTAGTCATAGCAGCGGCGTGAGTGCTATCACCAAACACAACGGCTTTCTTACCAGTCAAGTTTTGACAGTCAATCGAACGAGAAAACCATGCAGCTTGTGATACATACAGAGTTTGCTGGTTGATAAACTCTTCGTAATCAACATCCGCTCCTTGAGCATTAATTATCTGCTGAATTTTACGGATACAACGAGCAGTTTCTACGACACCCATTGGTGTAATATCTACGGTTGGGATTCCGAATTGTTCTTCAAGGTAACGAGCTGCCATAACACCAAGTTCCCGGTAAGGGACAAGGTTAAACCAGGCGCGGGGCAGGTTCTTCAACTCGTGAACGGAAGCACCTTCTGGAATCACAGCATTCACCTCAATACCCAAGTCAGCCATCAACCGCTTGAGTTCTGTGCAGTCGTGCTGGTTATGGAAACCGAGGGTAGAAATACCGATGATGTTGACAGAAGGCTTTTCGGTTTTGCCTTCAGGCAGTTGACCTTTCTTGCGGGCTTTTTCGATGTAGTATTGGACGATTTGTTGGAGAGTGCGATCGGCGGCTTGGAGTTCATTAACGCGGTAGTGGTTCACATCCGCCAGCAGCACATCGGCTTTTGCTTCCAGAGATGCTCTTTCCACAAAGTTTGCTAAGTCTTCTTGCAAAATGCTGGAAGTGCAGGTGGGAGTTAACACAATCAAATCTGGGTGTTCTTCCGCGTCTTTGCGGGTGATATTGTCCACCACTTTTTCTTGTGAACCGCGTGCCAAAACGTTGCGATCAACGACACTGGCTGTCACTGGCGTGAAGTTCCTCTCCCGTTCTAGCATGGAACGCATAACGTTGAAGTAGTCATCACCCAAGGGCGCGTGCATAATAGCATGAACATTTTTAAAGGAACTGGCAACCCGCAGAGTTCCAATGTGGGCCGGACCTGCATACATCCAGTAAGCCAATTTCATCTTTAGTGTTCTCCCTTTTATTGAAACGAACTATATCCGATAATAGGTGGACGTATAGCGTGCTTGTTTTTTTAAACCGTTTCTGATTTTCGCAGAACTTGTAGCCCCTAAGAAATGAGATTTAACAGAATTGTAATAGAGGTGCGATCGCCCGTATATGCCCAGAGGGGTTTCTTGAAGGAAACCCCTCTCCCCAAATCTCCGATTTGGGGCAACCAAGCGTTCGCGCAGCGTGTCCTCTGGACTCAGCTTGGTTGGGGCATAGGGCGCGCTACGCGATCGCTGAAACCTCCTTACTAATTAGGATTGGGCTTCTGACTTAAACAACATTTATGTTGTCAAAGTGATACGAATCTTAACTTTTAGGGAAATTTCTTATAACTAGGGACTGTGGCTGTAAGCCAGATATTTTGAGCAAACACCTACTTGATTGTTATCGAACAGTTTTTACGGCTATTGATGGATGTTTGCCTCTACGAAAGGTAATATTGGAGAGGTTTTGCCTCCCCAAGCTATTCCCAAGCAAAGCGCGGGAACGAGAAATACTCGTAAATCATGCAGATACTAAGCGCCGCAAAGAGTCAGAACGGCGTTTTGCCGTGGTGTTAGTTGGCTGAAGTTTCAGTGCTTCTTCATAAGCTTGCAGGGCTTGAGCATTTAATTTTTTCCGCTCGTATGCATGACCAAGATTATTTAGCCCTACCACATAATCAGGTTTGATTTTGAGGGCTTCTTTATACTGACGAATGGCGATGTCATACTGTTCTTGAGCAAAGTAAGCATAGCCTAATCCATTGTAAATATAGGCTAGTTCCTGTTGTTCTTCTTCACCATCAACTCTATCTTCTTCAGCGGCTTTGAGAGCTTTTTGAAAGAGAGTTACCGCCTGGGAAAATAGTTTTTTCTCAGAATAAATACTGGCTAACTCGTAATATTCTTGAGTGGTACCGCTTTCTTTGGTCAGTTTTTTTCGCAACCTTGACATAGAACCTTCAACTCTACGACTTTTGAAGACCTGGCGGAAAATACTGACAACTGCAATTAAGAGCAGACCCACTAAAACTGACAGATAAATAGTTGCTAGATTGCGATCCATTGTCTTTAGTAAAAGTTTCTTCTTATCTATATATCAGCTTATATGAAACAATGAAAATTATGAATTATGAATACTAAAAAATTTCATTTCTAATTTCTAACTGAGAAATTTCTAATTTAGCGTAATCCCCAATATGTAGCGCGTTGCTTAAGCCACCCAGAATTAATATAACGGGCAATGGCTTGGTTAACCTGTCTTCGTAATGGATCGTACTGCAATCCCTTGGGCATGACGACACATAACGGTTGGGTTGATAGCTTAGTTGACAGTAAGCGATATTGGGGATATTGTTGCACCCAACCACTTAAAATACTAGCATCTGCGGCAAAGGCATCAGCTGCGTTATTTTCTAACAGTGCGAACGCTGCTTGATAAGAATTTACTCCCACTAATTCGGCATTTGGTATATAATAGCGCACATCGGCAATGGTGCTGGAATTGTTGAGGACGGCAACTTTCCGTTTTGCCAAATCACTCAGTCGTTGAAATGATGTGCTTTTTGTGACTAATACAGTGCCATCAAAGTAGTAAGGAACACTGAAGCTTACTAAACGAGAACGTGAGGCAGTTGCTGTGACTCTGGCGATCGCCAGATCAACTTTATGATCCAAGACTGCGGATAGGCGATCGCCATTGGCTACAGGTTGTAATTTCACCGCATCTGCTTTGCCCACTAAGTCTACTGCCAATGCCTTCGCTAAATCAATTTCTAAGCCTTGTAAGTTACCGTTTGTATCTCTAAATCCTAACGGACGCAAGTTATCTTTGACGGCAATCCTGATATAGCCCCGCCGCTGAATTTCGGGCATTTCTGCGGCAGATGCTGATAATTGTGTATCTGCTATGACAAGGGAAAAAGTTAAGAGGAAAAAAATGGCAGCGGATATGAGCAGATGTAACCGACAAGCTGCTTTCCATCTGTTACATCCGATATCCATCTGTTTCCACCTTTATCCTTTAGATTGACTTGCCAATTCAGCGACTTTACCGAAGCTTGCTGGATCGAGGACTGCTAATTGTGCCAACATTTTGCGGTTGAGTTGGACATCAGCTTTTTTCAGATTCCCGATCAGCTGGCTGTAACTCATTCCATGTTGGCGTGCTGCAGCGTTGATGCGGGTGATCCAGAGGCGGCGGAAATCGCGTTTGCGTTTTTTGCGATCGGCATAGGCGTTCCGCAGCGCCTTCATGACTCTTTGATTCGCCGTTCTAAACAGAGTTGAGTGAGAACCGCGAAAACCTTTGGCGAGTTTGAGAATTTTTTTGCGGCGTTTGCGAGCAACATTACCGCGTTTTACCCGTGTCATATTGTTTTAGTTCCTGAACAAATTACAAATAAGGGAGCATGAGGCGCACGTTTTCGGCATCGCGCTCATCGACAACTGCCATTTTCGACATGTCACGTTTCTTATTGGAGGTTTTGTGCTGTAGCAGGTGGTTTTTGAACGCTTTGCGACGTACAATTTTACCGCTACCTGTAGCGCGGAATCTCTTTGCCGCAGCTTTACGGGTTTTGAGTTTAGGCATGGGCTGGCTTTGATTGGACACAATCCATCATTATAAACTAAGAATTTTGAAACGAACGGCATCAGGCGCTGGGAAACGTTTTTTGCAAAATTGGGATATTTCGGTACTGCCAACTCAACTAAAATTACGATTGTTTACAGCTGTTTTCTGCTTTGGTGGGCATCAATCCTTGGAAAAACCACAAAGTTCAATTTCTTCCTGGCTAAAGGTTTCCTTTAAGATCTTGCGCAGAACACGCTGGATATGAATGTGTTTTCCAGGTTTGACCTTCGTCAGCGTCAGAAGCAACAGGTTATGCTCCCCAAAATGTTCTATTCCAGCGACTCGCGTGGGTTCGAGAACATCGTGCTCATCCGCCTTTAACTGCTGTCCTACCTTCTCAACGACCCTGTAGACATGATCTAAATTGGAGTCATAGGAAACGCTAACTTCCACCCTTGCATATATATACTGCTTAGAGTAGTTGATAATTGATCCAATATCCCCATTGCGAATAATCTGTAATTGACCATCAGGATGTCGGACATGAGTTGTTCTCAACTCAATCGCCTCTACCATTCCCTGAACATTTCTCTCTTCCACTTTCCCAACTTCGACATAGTCACCCACCAAGTAATAGTTTTCAAACAGAATCAAAAATCCACAAACAACATCATTAATGAGGTTTTGTGCCCCAAGACCAACTGCTATACCCACAATCCCTGCACCTGCTAAGATAGGCGCAGGATCAATGCCAATAAGCTTGAGTATAGTCACTCCAGCAGTGAAGTAGATGAAATATTTCGTGAAACTCCGCATTAAGGGAATAAGCGTCAGCCGTTTCTGACGGTTTGAGTCATCTGAATCTGTAGTTCTTAGGTAGAACTCATCAAGGATAAAGTAAGCGACTTCAATCAAAACATTGCTGATAAAGAAAATCCCAATAATTTGAACAATTTTGGGGGTATAAGCACTTATCCAAGCGATAAACTCTATTTCTGGAACAACGAGGTTTACTATGCCGACATAAAGGACGTATTCCAAACATTTTTTGAAGAGTGGAATTAGATGGCGTAAACGCTCGTAGAAACGCAGCAGATTGTTAGAACTGGAGTATTTAAGACTAAGGGCATCAAGAGTATCAACGATAGTAGCAACAGCTTTGACAATGAGTAAACCAACTGTGACGATGATATAGATTTTTAAGGCAATGTAAAGATATTTTGAAACGACTTCTGGGAGGTAGAAAAATTTAGCGCATAGAATAGCAGATGATATCCAAATAGTATTAGTGATAGTTTGTTTTAAAACCTTAAAAAAAGCTTCAGTACTCTCATCATTAGCCTTGATTTGATCAGCTTTCTTGGCGTAATCACAAACCCAGTCTACACCCCGCTGTAATGGTGGTATGCTAAACTTAACCAGCATCAGCAGGCTCACACTTTTCAAGCTCGCCGTCAAGAAATTGAGCCAAAATTGAGTTGGAATACTGCGAACTAAGTTAAGTTGGAATTCCTTGACGTTTCCGCCTCGATAAATGATCACCCCATTCATAGCAATCAGCGCCAAACACAGCACCACACAAATCAAAATCAAAAGTCTGCTGATATTTCGGCGCAGGAAGGTGATATTCGCAGTTCTCCCTTGAAGCCAAGAAACCTTATTAAACTGCCTGAAGATTATTCCAATCAGCAAGTTAAATAGGGAAAAAATGAGTATTAAAAAGACGACTTCAGCCAGGATAATTAGTATATTCATCTTTTGAGCATCAATGTCAAACAATTGAGATAGTGTGATTAATATTATCAACTGAAGCCAGCCCTGCCAAGATTAAGTACTTACGCCAAAGACTGCAAAAACGCTTTCACAAAAAATATACTTGTTCAAAATCCAATTTACTTTATGCAATTAGTCAAGAACTAGTCGCTAGTCAACTATCGTATTTTGATTGTGACCAGATTTAACAGTTATCAGTCATCAGTTATCAGTCATCAGTCATCAAGCAATTGATAACTGTTCATTGTTCACTGTTTTAACAGCTTCTACCATGATGCTCTCCACAACTAGGGTGTTAAATAAAGCTGTATAGTTGGTGGTTAAAATACGTATTCGACTATGTGTTTTTTTATGATCATATCAGCAACATGACGAGGATGCAAGGACAGATAAGACAGTTAAGCAGTACAGTTAAAAAAAATAATTAGGATAGTTAAGATACTGGACTTTAGACTAAATGAGCTAAATAATACGCTTGGCATGCATGTATTTAACAATACTTTTCACTGAGGGCAGCGATGTTCATACTGCCCCTACGATCGCGATCATCGCCTATTGGGAAAAAACTTTGATAATTATTGTGCTAGATACACTCTACTAGCTATATCCAAGCTTACCAAATATAAAGAAGTGAGAACAGAATAACCCAAATCACATCAACAAAGTGCCAGAACAAAGTTGTTGCACTCACACCAAAGTGACCCTTATTATAGTTACCGCGAATAAAAGAACGAATCACCATCAGTATCTGTAGAAGCACACCCACGAGAACGTGCAAACCGTGGAAGCCAGTCAGCACGTAGAATGTCCCCCCAACAACTCCCGTAGTCAGCCCGAAGTTGAGGTGACTCCACTCAATCGCTTGGGCGATCAAGAAGTAGGTTCCCATAGCTGAAGTGATCAGCCATAACAAACGAAATTTGCGAATTTGACGACGCTTCAGAGCATTTTCTGCCGATTGAATGACTAAGCTACTGGAAAGGAGCACTAATGTGTTAAAAATCGTAAAACTAGATAATTCTGGTCCGGACACACCAGGTGGTAGCCAGTTGGTAGTCGTCAACCGCAGAGCAATGTATGTAAAGAAAAAACTTAAGAAGACGATGCTTTCCGACAGCAGGAAGACGGTGAAACCAAACAACGTTTTGCCATGTTCATCATCAGCTTTTCCCCCACCTATCGGTAGGAACCGGTGCAGCCAAATCGGTAGATATCGCCGCAACTTATAGAAGTGGATAGGACTTTCATCTAATATTTCCTCTAATAAATGAATAGGATTTTCCATGATTGCTTCTTGGATGAAATTGCAGCTATTCTTGGATGACAGCTTCTGGTGTCGGTTCGGATCTATTGTTGTAGTTGTAAGGCGGTTCGTTTACAACTGGAATTTCCTCAAAGTTCTCTGTTGGAGGCGGTGAAGAAGTTTTCCACTCCAGCCCTGTAGCATGCCAAGGATTATCGGATGCTTTAGAGCCTTGTAATAAAGAACCTACCATATTTGCAATAAAGGGTAACGTCGCCATCCCAAGCAAGAACCCCCCAAGGCTGGCGATGACGTTCCATCCTTGATAGCGTGGATCGTAGGAGGAAACTCGACGCAGCATACCTTGTAAACCTACAGCATGCATGGGAAAGAAAGTCAAGTTGGCACCAATGAACGTTAATAAGAAATGCACCTTGCCCCAGCCCTCGGCGTACATCCGCCCAGTTATTTTGGGGAACCAAAAGTAAATCGCGGCAAAGATTGCCATCGTGATGGTGTTGTGGACGATGTAGTGGAAGTGACCCACCACGAAGTAAGTGTTGTTGACGTGAATATCAAATGGCACTGAACTGAGCATGACACCAGTGATACCACCGAAAATAAACATCACCACACCTCCCAAGGCAAACAGCATCGGTGTCAAAAGATGCAGCCTGCCATTCCAGACGGTAGCAGTCCAAGCGAACACTTTAACGCCAGTGGGTACGGCGACCAACATTGAGGAAACCATGAAGAGTATCCGCATCCAGTCGGGTGTGGCACTGGCGAACATATGGTGTACCCAGACGAAAATGCTAACTAAAGCAATTCCAAAGGAGGCGATCGCCACTGACCGATAACCAAACAAAGGATTACGGGAAAACGCCGGAAGAATCTCCGAGAAAATACCGAAAGCTGGTAGCGCCATAACGTAAACCGCTGGATGGGAATAGAACCAAAACAGGTGCTGGTAGATGATTGGATCCCCATTCTGCGACGGTTTGAAGAAGTTTGTCCCGAAACTGAGGTCAAAAAATAGTAGTATCAATGCACCAGTGAGAGAGGGCAGGCAAAAGAGTTGGAGCATTTGAGCACTGAGGACTGTCCAGACGAATATTGGCATACGGAAGAACGTCATCCCTGGGGCGCGCATCCAAACAATGGTGGTGATAAAGTTGACTCCCCCTAAAATTGATGAGATGCCCAGCAGTATGACACTCAAAATCCAAATAAATTCGCCGTTGAGTAACCTACCCGATAAGTTCTGGATACTAATGGGTGGGTAAGACCACCAGCCAGCTTGCGCAGGACCACCAGGCAGCAAGAAACTTGACATTAACAAAAGACCTGCTGGGGGAATGATCCAGAAGGCGATCGCATTCAGGAGTGGAAAAGCCATATCCCTTGCCCCAATCATCAGCGGTACTACGTAGTTGGCAAGACCTGCCATGAACGGGATAATCCACAGGAAGATCATCACCGTGCCGTGTAGCGTAAACAAACCATTATAGAGGGAGCGATCCACCAAATTTGACTCAGGCGTCACCAGTTCGCCACGGATAATCATAGCCAACAGCCCGCCAATCAAAAAGAAAATGAAGGTCGTCACCATGTACTGAACACCGATGACTTTATGGTCTTTGCTGAAGCCCAAGTAGTCCCGCCAGTTTGTATTAGGCTTTTCGGACTCGCCAGCCCTACCCATATCTTCAATAGAGTTATTTGTCATTCAAGACCTTCTTTTCAACTAGGAGGATTCACCAGAACTAAGGGTGTAGGGGTGTAGGGGTGGTTAAAATACGTATTCGAC
>NZ_QMEB01000199.1:0-3786 GCF_012912135.1 Brasilonema bromeliae SPC951
AATCTCAAAATTAAGAATCTCTCCTTTTTGAATTTGCCTAAGTTGAATTTTGAATGTTTGAGTGATCGTGTGGGGTGTTACGGGTGTAAGGGTGGAGTTCCCCTACATCCCTAAGTCCTTACGGACACGCTGCGCGAACGGGGAAGTCAAAAATCAAAAATCAAAAGGTAAGAAGTATTAATTTTGACTTTTTACTTGATACTTTTGACTTGTTTTGCCCCTATCCCCCTACACCCCTAGTTATTAACTCTTGAAGAAAAAGCCATCCATATCAAGAAGCTGTCCGGTATTTACATCGCTAAATACTGGGAGTATATGATAAAGTTCAAATTTCTTTTCTTTCATAAAGGCAATGGAATCATTATATAGTCTTTGATTTTTATACAAAGCTTTCAATGACAGTTCCATTTGAACGCCGACAAGTTTGTCGAGAGATTCATTAGCCCCTTGTAGAATCTGTTCTTCAAAGCCTTGACAGTCTAATTTTAAAAAAACTTTGGAATTATTTAACTTATTTTCGTTCCAAAAGGTATCTAACGTCTTTAATTGAATTTGGATTTTTTCTTTAACCTCAAAAGCAGGTGCGACACTTTTAGCATATTCTGTGGGTTCTAAGATAGAGCTTAAATCGGAAAAATTCGTTAAGTTTATTTGAGTGGTTCCATTTTCCGCTCCCAATGCAAAATTAAAACCTGACCACTTTGAGTCTTTCGCTTTCGCTTTTTGAAGAGATTTAAAAACTTCTGGTACTGGTTCTATAGATAAAATACGTCCATCAAAACCTTCGCTTCTGATTTCTGTCGCATATTGACCAAGATTCGCCCCAACATCTATAACAGTGTCTACATTATGATTTTTTAATAACGTGATTAAAAAATTATATTTGCGAGGGGGAAATCTCACGATATCAAACCCTGTCTTGTGAATCAAAGGACGGAGATTCTTCATTGAAAATTGCCGGATTTGATCAACAAAAAAAATCATATTTTTAAAAATTAAGTGATGATAAGGTATAAAACTAGGAAACTTGCTTTTAGCGAGAGTGTTTCGGAGACTTTCGCATAAATACTACAACGAAAAAACCCCAGAGACAAGAGTGCGTTTTTTGAGTTTTATTAAGTACGTTAATATTCAAAAACGTAAAACAGAGTCTTTGCGATGACTTCGTTTCACGGGATCGGAATGTGAGGCTGACTGCAAATGGTTATGGTGTTGAAATTATCTTAAGCGCAAGGGGATTTCAAGCTATTTTGCTTTAGTTGGGAAAGTGCGATAAGCCGGAGGCTTGACGCTACGCGTATCGCTCCACATTTCAATCATCTACTTCCCCGTAAGGGGATTAAAACACGACAAACGACAGAACACGCAACAGCTAAGATTCTGGTGGAATGAAGCTGACATTTTTTGTAGTCCTATCCCAAAGTATCCAACCGAATTGATTATCCAAATCACTTCCATCATTTGCGACTTTAAAATAAATCTTTTCACCGTTTCTGGTTTCAACGGCAAAATCAGCATTTTGAGCATATATTACCTTAAAACCTCTATCTCGTAGGCAATACATCGCCCAAGCTTTCAATGACTGCTTTTGTGGCTCATGTGGAATCGGAGGTTTTTTTATCGTCTCTTCGATAACTTGATATGTCTGCTGTAAATTAGTCATTAGTCATTAGTCATTTAGTCAAGAATTTTTTTATTACCTTGTTTCCCTAGCTATTGTGGGTCACAGCGTATCTCTATCATAAAGCCATCGGGGTCGTAGAAATACACGCCTCTACCAGTAGGACGTGTAACTGGTCCGTGGGCAATTTGTATTTGATTTTGTCTTATGACTTCGACTGCTTGCTCAAACAATTCAGGAGCAATGTCAAACGCCAAGTGGTATGCTCTGGTAAAAGTACGTTCTGGATTTGGATCTGGCGGTGGTAAGTCTGGTTCCCAAAATAAATCGAGGATAGTACCATCAGGAGTGACAAAGTTAGCGACTTTCCCCTGTGCGACTAAATCTACAAGAGTTGCAGGAACCTCGTCACCAGTCAGTTCGTGCAAACCAAGAATATGACTGTAGAAGTATCGAGAGGCTTGCATATCATGGACGTTAAGGGCTATGTGATGCACTCGTCGCAGGTCACCTGAAGTCAGAACACTTTTTAGGGATTGAGGACTTTGTTGCATGGCAGAACTCTATTGACTGATTAAGGGAGAAGCTACACTAACCAGTTTCTAGTATGACTTTTCCCTGTATTAAACGCTTCACTATTGATAAGTATTATCATCTCATCAAACTGGGATTATTTCATAAATATGACCATATTGAATGAAATCACAGAAAAACATCGAATTGGCAAACGTAACAGTTACATTGCTCTGTTTCCCTAATTTTTTGCTCGATTTCTCTAATATTTTTCCTAATTGTTATCAAGTAGATGAACTGGACTTTAAACTAATTTCGAGAGCGAAACGCCAAAATTTTTACATATAAAGAGTTTTGGAGAACTATAGCAGTCCTAAATCATTTGTGAGAAACCACTAATGACAAATGACGAATGACTAAGGACAGCCTTCACGAAAAATCTCACAACTCAAATAGGATTGCTATAGCTCATTTTCTAGTTAGATGAATGAAGCGAACCTTAAAAGCTTTACACAGACTACAATTGGGATAATTTATCTAATTTTTCATCTCAACTCCAGGATGAAGAATTATCAGCAATACTTCATTTGAAGTTATATCAGTAAAAAGCAAAAAATATATTAATAAAAATAAATATTTACAAAATATGAGATGAAAGTCAGGAATAAAATAATACCAAATAAACTAGACACGGGAAATATGTATATTTATCTAGAAAAAAAGATTATCTCTTCAGAGAGACTATACCATCAACTATGTCTGTCTTTAGGGCGGTTAACTTATTATTTATAATCGTTAAATTTTTTAGTGAAGACAACATACAGCTGAGCGCTAACTTTTTAATTTTTTAATTAAGGAAACGATTGACATGGTTGAGAGCAGGCAGGCTTCGGATAGGCAGAGTGTAAATACTACTAACAGCATAACTACAAGTCAACCTTATGCTGGTACAGTAGGCACAAACGTAGGGGTTGGGGTATCCAGAACAGATGATGCGAACCGCGTGAGCATCGGTCAACCCAGTGTGGGTTCATCAGGGACAAACATAGGTGCAGGGTTATCTACAGACGCCAATACGAATTCAGGGACAAACATAGGTGCAGGGTTATCTACAGACGCCAATAATTCTTCCAATAGTTCTTCAATTAGCAGTAATGGTCAATCCGGTGCTCAAGCAGCAAACGGAGGCAAAAATGTGACGCTAACTAGAGGACTGATAGGCGGACTCATTGGTGGTACATTAGGTTCAGTAGCAGCCGTTTTTGCTGGTAAAAGAATAGCTCAGGGCGTTAGCGTTGCTGCAAAAGGTTTAGGAGAAGCCGCAAAGACTATCGGTGGAGGTCTTAGCCAAACAGGAAAAGGTGTCGGACAAGCGGTAAAGAGTATTGCTGATGGTGCAACCGAGGCTGTTGTCGGTAGCGCAGTGGATACGGCAAAGGGTGTTGCTGAGGGAACTAAGCAAGTCGTAGCCGGTACATTGGACGCAGTACAGAATACAGCACAGGGTGTGAACCAAGCTGTACAAGCTGGAGCGGAGATAGTCCAGGATACAGCAAAGAGTGTTGCTGAGGGTGCTAGGCAAACCGTAACAGGTACATTGGACGCAGTACAAAATACAGCACAAGGTGTTAACCAAGCTGTACAAGGTGCTG
>NZ_QMEB01000199.1:3886-10561 GCF_012912135.1 Brasilonema bromeliae SPC951
TTGGACGCAGTACAAAATACAGCACAAGGTGTTAACCAAGCTGTACAAGGTGCTGCAGACACTGCAAAGGATACAGCAAATCGTGCCGCTGAAGGAACTAGGCAAGCCGCACTAGGTGCTACAGACACTGTTAAGGATACGGCACAGGGTGTGAACCAAGCTGTACAAGGTGCTGCAGACACTGCAAAGGATACAGCAAACCGTGCTGCTGAAGGAACTAGGCAAGCCGCACAAGGTGCTGCAGACACTGTTAAGGATACGGCACAGGGTGTGAACCAAGCTGTACAAAGTGGCGCACAAAATGTTAAGCCCTCTGAAAATCAGAGCAATCAATATCAAGATCGGACAGTTGCAGACAATCAGCAAATCAATAAATATGAAGTTGAAATGGATCGTACACCGGTGGTCTACATTTCAAGCCCAGAGCACAAAGAGCTACGTGTTGATCCAATTGTGCCTGTAGATGCTGAAACCTCATTGGGTTCTGATAAAGAGGACTTGCTTGAGGAAGAAATTGTTCGGATTGACGATTACAGATAGCTATTTAACATTGCGAGGGTCATCAATCAAACCTAGATGTAACAACGATGCCCCCTTTTAAATAAAGGTAGTCCAATAGGACTACCTATCAACATAGGAAGCTCGTAAGTTATACGAGATAGTTTTTCCGGCTTAGACTTTGTCAAATCAAAGACAAAGGTCTAAGCGTTGATTTTTTGTCGTGTAACCACAGAGAAATTAACCAGTTTTGGTACAAAGGAAACGATTATTATGAATGGGAACCAGGAGCTTTTCGATCAGCTTGACGGCAATACTGATGTAGCTACAGAGCAACCTCAGGCTTATGAAGTAGGTCAAGATACGAGTAATGGGTTATCTAAAATAGCGATTGGAG
This sequence comes from Brasilonema bromeliae SPC951, assembly GCF_012912135.1. Taxonomy (GTDB): domain Bacteria; phylum Cyanobacteriota; class Cyanobacteriia; order Cyanobacteriales; family Nostocaceae; genus Brasilonema; species Brasilonema bromeliae. Next base: position 4,782 of record NZ_QMEB01000199.1, read on the forward strand.
CACTTATTGGTGCTACCTTGGGCGCACTAGCCGGGGCTTTAACTATTAAAGGTACAGCCGAAAAGGTTAACCAAACTGTAAAAAATGTCGGGGATAAGGTAAAGGATGCAGCCCAAAATTTTAACCAAACTGTACAAGGTGTAGGGGGCGCAGTAAATACAATAGCTGAGGGTGTTAACGACACTGTAAAAGATGTAGGGGAGAGCGTCAGGGGTTCAGCTTTGGGCGTTAATGACACTGTAAACACAACAGTGGGTGCTGTTAAGACTACAGCGATAAATGTTAACGACACCGTAAACAATACAATAGACATCATCAAGGGTGCTGCTGAAGGAGTTACCCACTCTGTGACAAATACAATGGACGTAGCCAAGAGTTCAGTTGAAGATGCCAAGCCTTCAGGTACTCAAAACGTCAACGTAGCCAACCTACCTAATAACCAGACAACCTATATGTTAGTCCCAGTAGAAAACCAGAAGTAGAGAGTAGGGTGGGTATTGCCCACCCTACTGGTTTTAAGTCTTACCTAGAATTGTTTGGTTGGTCATAGATAACGAGTTGCTTCAGCTAGCGGTTATGCCTCTTTGGTGTCATTTTAGGAGATAATTAGTATGAGTTACAATGAGCACCAGTATGAAAAAAATGCTGACCGGATGAAGGAGCAACGCACGACTCCTCGAGTAGGTGTAGGTCTAGGCGGTGGATTAGTTGGAGCAGCCATTGGTGGTTTACTCGGTCGCCGAGTTGGAGGAGTTTCTGGTGCTGTAATTGGCGCAGTAGCTGGAGCTTTGGTTGGGAAGGGTACAGCTGAGCGTGTTAACCGTACGGTAGATAGTTTAGTAGACGCAGCTAATAGTGTAGCTGAGACTATTAACCATAATGTAAACGGTGTAGGAAATGCCGTAAAAGATACAGTTGAGGAAACCAAAACATCTGTAGTAAGCGTAGTACAAGCAGTCAAGGATACAGTTGAGGAAGCCAAGCCATCCGTTCTAAGTACAGTACAGGCAGTCAAAGATACAGTTGAGGAAGCTAAGCCATCCGTTGTAGATGTAGTACAAGCAGTCAAAGATACAGTTGAGGAAGCCAAGCCATCCGTGGTAGGTGCGGTACAAGCGGTCAAAGATACAGTTGAGGAAGCCAAGCCATCTGTAGTAAATGCAGCTAAGAATGTTGCTGAGGCTGTTAATCAGAGTATCAATGATGTTAAAACTACATTAAAAAATACAGTAAAAAATACAGTTGATGAGGTCAACCAATCTGTAGTAGGTGTAGAAGAAACCGCCAAAAATGCAGATGAGGAAGTCAAGCCATCTGGTACTCACAACAATGAGATACACCAAGAGCCATTGGTGAGCGAGCAACTGTCGAAGTCAAGCAAGGAGTATCCTCAAGTTGTTGAGGATGTGATGTCAAGTTCATCTCATTGTCCTCAAGTTGTTGAGGATGTGATGTCAAGTTCATCTCATTGTCCTCAAGACGAAGACTTTATCCCGCCTACGGTCATTCTTCCCGCATCACCTCCTTCTACTCTCCCGTTAACGCCAGACAGAAGAGGAGATTTTTTGATGCAAGAGTTGAGGGTGGAGTCTCAAGAGAATAGTAACTTGTCAGATGAAGTTGATATTAAAGAAGAGATTGCTCAAGGATTAAATTCTTCACAACAACCGAAGAGTTTTGAAGAAATAGATATAAAAGATATCCAAGAGATTAAATATAACAATATTCAACAGAAAGAAAAAGAATTTAACCACAGTCAACAAGAAACTACTCAACAGCTTCAGCAACCAACTCTTCAACCAAAAACTGAAAAAAAACAAAAAATAACTGGAATTGCTGGAATTATTGTAGGAGTTTCTATCATAAGTTTGATAGGTGTAACTTTGGGATTTCTCCCAAAACAAAATCAGTTAGTCATGAAATCATCAGCATCTTCTCAAAGTCTATCTTCAATACCAGAAACAACACCGGAAAGAACACCGCCAACAATGACAGATGGTTGGATTTTTCTAGGTCATATCAACAAAGCCTCAGATTCAGTATTGGTTGGAAAGACTCTCATCAAAAGTTCAGAGTCTACTGATTCACGGATTATTCCATCCGTAGGGTCGATAGTAGCTGTCGCGGTTGAACCAGGTATTAAGTTGAGGGACAATAGACCACAACCGCCAAACTTTAGTCCTCAACAACAAAAAGCTTTAGCTATTCTTAAGCCTCAAGAGAAGTTAAAAATTCTGAAAGTAGAGTTTGTGAATCCTTCGAGTACCACTGAATCACCAATAAAAGTTTGGGCAAAAGTCCGCAGATGTGGTGATGCTTGCTTATAATATTATGTATGTTTGATTATTCTTTAGATTTTAAAAATATCAACTTTCGAGAACATCCTGAACTGTATCGCGTAGGTAAGGGTGAACAGGGAGTGCTTTTGGTAGAACCATACAAATCAGAAATTCTTCCCTACTGGCGGTTTAAAACTCCAGAGATTGCAAAAGAGTCTAGCGAAAAAATCTACCAGATGTTTTTTGAATATTTAGAGGAAGATGATTTTGTTGGGGCGGATATGGCGCGGAAGTTTTTACAGATGGGGTATACGCGATCGCGTCGCTACGCCAATCATAAAAGTGGTCGAAAGTACAAAACCAACCCGCAAAAAGAAACTTGTCAAGAAGCCCAGATGAAAGCAAGAAAGGATATCTTACCAAACGAAGTAGATCCAGTTAAAGCTGAATCAGCAGCAATCTTTAAAGAAAAGTGGATGCAAGCCAAGACGAATGAAAACTATCTCCAGCTTTTAGCAAAGCATAAGCAGATGTACGAGCGTTAATCCTCTTAAAGGAGAGGAAGTGATTTTTTACTTTAGTTGATTGGTAGGCAGACTTCAATTATCTATTGATTCAATCAACTTATAGGATATATAAACATTTTTTATATCCTAAAAAAACTAAAACCGTTTATCCATCTGTGAACTATCACATGGACAAGGTGATAATTCCGTGGCGCTTTACCTACTCATTTCTCTCCTAAATTTCCGGACTGAAACTTGGAGTTTAGTAGATAATATGCTGATACTTACGTATCATTTCAACCTCGTAATCCTGAGGTTTGGAAAGAACCTGTTCCCGGTTATCAGGGGTTAATGGTTCTTCTTTGGCTACTTCGTCAAGAATGATTTTATACTCATTTTGACGTAAGAGTTTTTTGGTGGTAGTGAGGGTAAAAATCAGTAGCAAAAGCAGTATTTGCCAAGGTGCGAAGATTAAACCTAAAACTATACAGATAGCTGCGAATATCCCCACAAAGTACCCGATTTCATCGGTACTTTTCTTGAAGATATAGCCACCAACTAAACCAGTAAAAAGTGGAAGCAGAAAAAACAGAGCCATAGTTTCTCACTTCTGAACAAAAGCAGAAGCACTTATGTGTGCATATGAGAGCTGCTGTGGGCAACAAGTGTGTTTTATTTCACAATCTACGTTGTTTTAGCCATGACAAGCTACCTATAACAACAGCGTATAAAGACAAGATTCCGGAATCTTCTGTTAAACTAGCTTAACACTTTCTGGTTGCACTATTTAATCTATCTAACGTATTACCTTAAAAAGTAGCGTTTTCAACTGAGACACCAATGCTGAATATTCCTCAATTACTAGCTACAGAACTCAATCTGAAACCATATCAGGTGCAAAACGCGCTAGAACTTTTGGCGGAGGGTGCAACAATTCCCTTTATTGCACGATATCGCAAAGAGCGTACAAGCGAGATGAATGAAGTCCAGTTGCGCGAACTGAATGATAAGTATAATTACTTAAGCGAATTGGAAGAAAGGAAATTGGTGATTTTGAATTCCGTAGCCGAACAAGGGAAACTCACCGACGAACTCAAACAAAAAATCGAATCCTGTTTACAAAAAACTGAACTTGAGGATTTATATCTTCCTTACCGTCCCAAACGGCGCACTCGCGCCACTATCGCTAGAGAAAAAGGACTGGAAGCGCTTGCGGAGTTTATCAAATCGCTGAACAATAAAAATGCTGTTTCGGCGTCGCTGGATGCGGAAGCAGCGAAGTATATTTCCCAGGAGAAAGGAGTCAAGACGGCAGAAGATGCACTTAAAGGTGCTTCTGACATCTTAGCGGAAGAAGTCGCGGAAAAAGCAGAGTTGCGAGCATACCTGCGGGACTACTTGCTGGAAGAAGGAGTTTTTGTCTCCCGTATCAAAGATGATCATCCGTCCGGGACAACCAAGTTTGAGATGTACCGTAATTATCAAATGAGGGTGAAAAATATTGCACCTCACAATATGCTGGCGTTGTGTCGGGGTGAAGCAGAGGAGGTGTTGTCCTTTGAAATCTCCTTTGATGAAGATGTCGTGCTTTCCTATTTAGAGTCAAAGGAAATTAAGACGAAAGTCCGCGCCATCCGAGACTTTTATCAGGCGATGCTGAAAGACGCATTCAACCGCTTGATGAAAACTTCCTTGATAAGTGAAGTCATTGGTGAAAAGAAAACCTACGCCGATATTGAGTCTATCAAAACTTTTGAGGCGAATTTGCGGGAGTTGCTGTTGTCTGCGCCAGCAGGGATGAAACCGACGCTAGCAATTGATCCTGGTTTTCGCACTGGATGCAAAGTTGCTATACTCGACCAAACAGGGAAATTTTTGGAATATCAAGCGATATTTCCCCATCAAGCAGCTGAACAACGTTTGAAAGCTGCACAAACTCTCAAAAATTTGATTGAGAAGTACAAAGTTGAGTTAATCGCCATTGGTAATGGTACAGCTTCCCGCGAGACAGATGAATTTGTTTTGGAAGTGCTGCAAGCAATGGAACGAAAACCAGTCAAGGTGATGGTGAATGAGTCGGGTGCATCTATATATTCTGCAAGTAAAGTCGCTTTGGAAGAGTTTCCCGATTTAGATATTACCGTTCGCGGTGCTATTAGTATCGGTCGTCGTTTACAAGATCCACTCGCGGAACTGGTGAAAATTGATCCTAAGTCCATCGGCGTCGGACAATACCAGCATGATGTGGATCAAAAGTTGTTGAAAAAGAAGTTGGATGAAACTGTTGAAAGCTGTGTTAACTACGTTGGTGTGGACTTAAATACTGCTTCAAAAGAACTTTTGACTTTTGTTTCTGGGATTACGTCCAGCGTTGCCAATAACATTGTCGCCTATCGGAACCAGCATGGTGTATTTAAAAACCGCCGACAGTTGCTGAAAGTCCCGAAATTGGGACCAAAAGCTTTTGAACAAGCGGCGGGGTTCTTGCGGATTCGTGGAAGTGAAAACCCATTGGATAACACTGCTGTTCATCCAGAGAGTTACTCGGTGGTGGAGGCGATCGCCTCCGACCTCAGCCTACCATTAACCCAAATCACCCAAATTGCCGAAAAACTGAAAAAAGCCAATCTCAAGAAATATGTCACCGACACCGTTGGCGAACCAACACTACGCGACATCCTCAGCGAATTGGAAAAGCCAGGAAGAGATCCACGCGCTGAGTTTAAGTATGCAACATTCAAGGAAGGAATCAAGGAAATTTCTGATCTCAAAGAGGGGATGGAACTAGAAGGTATCGTGACCAATGTTGCTAACTTCGGTGCTTTCGTTGATATTGGTGTACATCAAGATGGTTTGGTGCACATCTCCCAATTGGCAGATAGATTCGTTGATGACCCAAAGAAAATTGTCAAGGTGGGACAAGTTGTGAAAGTGCGGGTGTTGGAAGTTAATGAGAAATTGAAGCGGATTAGTTTATCGATGAAGTCAGTGAAGC
>NZ_QMEB01000199.1:10571-12749 GCF_012912135.1 Brasilonema bromeliae SPC951
GTAGACTCACTTAAAGTCACAAAGGTGCTAATATCAAGTTTGCTTAATCACTTATAACTGCAGTTTAGATAAAGGGTAGCGCAATCGCGCTACCCCTTTGACTGCTGCGATCCGAAGTTACATCCCTATTGTCAACTTCGTACCGTTGCGCGAAAGTGTTGTGGACACTGTTTTACTCACAAGGTTATTGCTTGCGGTCACTTCATAGTCTCCAAGAAAGCCCCGAATCTTGTATTCTCCATTGGCGTCAGTTTTCCCAACCACGTCAGTCCACCACTCCTTAAAGACCAAGTCCATGTAAACTTTGCCACTCGGCTTGACAGTCCAATCTCTGTCATAAATTGGTCCATTTTCAAACCACTGTGCACCATCCCAAAAACCCCACATTACGAAGCCATTTGTCGCCGGATGGCCAAAAACAGCCGTCATACAATCGCGCGTTATATCAGCCTGTGTCTGCCTATTAGATGTGAAAATATCGAACTCGGTAATTTTAATGGGAAGGTTAAACTTACCTAAGCGGTCAAGGATGCTTACGAGTTGCGGTATCGAAATAGTACCATTCATTAGGTGATTTTCTATACCGATACCACCAATTGGTGCACCATTATTAACTAGGTACTGAATCTGACTTTCATATTGGTCTCCGTGAGTGCTGTTGTCATAGAAATTCTCGTTGATGTAAAGAACGGCATTTGGATCTGCTTCATGGGCGGCTTTAAACCAATCTACAAGAACCGACTCACCGAGAATGTCTTGAAAATCGTGATTGTCAGATGCCTCATTGATAACATCCCAGTCGTTTATCTGACCCTTTAAGTACCCGACCTCGTCGCGGATATGGGCGATGATGCGATCGCGCAAAACCTGATCAGCCGCTGCCTTTCCCTGCTGGTTCAGTGTATTGTTGTAAAGTGCCTGCAAACTGGGTGGCGAATTGTTCCAACTTGGCCAGACAAGATTGTGACCACGTACTTTGAGGTTTTTGTCCCTAAGCCACTTGACAGCTTCGATAGCTTGGGGACGTGACTCCAAGTTTTCCCACTGTGGCCATTTCAGACCATTTTCGATTACCCCTTCATTAAATAGCTGTGGGATATTGTTTTGATACTTGTTAACATCAGAGTTGCTTGAACTTGTCAGTAAAGTTTTTTCGTCAACTGCACTACCAAAGTTGTAGGCGTGGCGCTTCATCGCAACGTGTACCTCTGCATTAGGGACAGGTGTACCGTTGGCATCGGTCACTACCACCGTCAAATCACCTTTGCGGTATGTGTTGATATTGTTGGCAGCTGCTTGACGCCACGCATCATCAGAGGAAATCTGTGCGATGAGATTATTGCCTTTTGTCTGTTGAACCGGGAGAACCGCTTCTTGCGCTAGCGTCAGTGTAATATGAATACCGAATATAATTAGAAAGCTAACAAAACCCAATAGCAGTGTGCTACTTGTTTGCCGCCTTCGTTTCCATTTCTGCTGGTTGTTGTGATTACGCATATGACCCTTTGTTGCTTTTTTTACACCACTGGTTTGATTTCAAAGCCAAGTATTAGCTAGCTCAATCAGCATTGTTAGCATATTACACTAATGTGTTACTGACGATAAAGAATTTGTTACTTGACATCAGGAACGTTTCCACTCCGAAATAGCGTAAATTATTTTACACTAAATTCTGCGGACGTTATGTTCTGATCGCTCGTCTTTAGTCTAAACTCCAGTTGTATAAAAATAACAAATGCCAGTTTATCAAGTTCGACTTATCAATTCCGGAATCGGATTGGATCGCACCATTCAAGTCCCAGATGACCAATATATTCTTGATATTGCTCAAGAAGCTGGTATTCGTCTACCATCGGGATGTCAACAAGGAGAATGTTCCGCCTGTGTTGCCAAAATAATCAGTGGAGAAGTTGATCAAAGTGAGCAAAAGTTTCTGCGTCCACATGAAGTAGAAGCTGGCTACACAATCACCTGTGTCGCTTATCCTTTATCGGATTGCACTTTAGAAACTCATCAAGAACAAGTTTTGTATAAAACATCGCTTTATTTTCAGTCAAATGCAGCACCATCAGAATAGTTCTAAAGGACATTTATTCAATCAGTACCAGCCGCAGTGAACAATGAACTGGTAACTGATAACTGATAACTGGTAACTGGTAACTGATAACTGATAACTGT